>CBIHPB010000157.1:0-8491 GCA_966211485.1 uncultured Bdellovibrio sp. | reverse complement strand
GAATACTCTCGGAACCTATGCTAAACAAATTCTTGATCGCCTCATTCGTCGCTGTTTCCGCTTTGTCTCTTTCTGCTTGTCAGAAAGAGGAAAACAAAAAATCAGAATCTTACACTTACAATTACACTTGCAACGGCTGTAAAACAGAAGAGCATTCTTTCGATAGCAAAGATGCTTATTGTTCGGCCCTGTTGAACGAGTCGGCCAACAACAGCTGCTGCCGCAACATGCGTGAAGATGTCTACGCTCAGCAGTGCAAATAAGTCCCAGACATAGCGAGTCGAAATTTTTTCTATATTTCGAGGCTTAAATCTGAAAACGTCAAATGGATCCATTAACACCGAAAAGGGGGATTCATTTGAAAACACTGATTTTGGCTCTGATCGCGATGGCAGCTTTGACAGCATCAGCTGCAGATCAAGGACTGACTTTTAACGGAAATGCACCGGGCATGTTGGACACAGTTCTTCGTCCGCCTCCTCCGCCGCACCCACATCCAGGGCCGGGACCACATCCTCATCCGGGACCGGGTCCACATCCACAACCTCCTCCTTACAATTCTTACTTTGACTGGGGTCAGGCTCAGAATGGTTGGGGCTATTGCTACGAGTGGAACGAATACGGCCAAGTTCTAAATGGTGGTCAGCCTGTTGGCGATTACAACTGCGAACAGCGCAATCCTTCTTACTTCTACTGGGGTCAAGGTCAGAACGGTTTCGGCTACTGCTATCACTACACAGCTTACGGTGTGGCGATGGACATGGGCCAACCAGCCGGCGACTATCAGTGTGAGCAGCGATATCCATCACACTATGCTTGGGGCCGCGGCCAAAACGGTTACACCTACTGCTATCAGTGGACACCAAATGGCCTGCCAATGAATCAAGGCCAACCAGTTCCAAACTATTATTGCCAGTAATTCTTAAAGACGGGCTCCGATGCGATCCAATTCCATCGCGGGGAGCCCGTTTTCTATTTTGATATTCCAAAGCACACCCAAAGCACGGCCCTTCAAAGATTCGCGCGGAATCAAACCGAAATATCGTCCGTCGTGACTGTTGTCGCGATTGTCGCCCATAAAAAAGAAACGATCCGCAGGAACGGTGAATTCAATTCGCTCGGGCCGAACATAATGTGGCAGTCGCTTTACCTGGTATTCGGCCAATCCCAGTTTTTCGCGGTAGAAAAATTCGGAAGCCGATGTCTGCAAGAGCTGAGCTTCAATATTTTCCGATCCTTCGATCGGCGAACCATTAATCGACACAATTCCGTTTTCAATCTGCACATGATCGCCAGGAACTGCGATCAAGCGCTTGATCAGATTCATGCTGGAATCGTCCGGAGAAACGAAGACAACGATGTCGCCGCGAGCCGGCTCGGACGTTTGCAGAGCCCGAATTTCCGTGAACGGGATTTTCACACTGTAGGCCATTTTGTTGATGAAGACGTGATCGCCGATATGAATGGTTGGCTCCATCGAGCCTGTTGGCACCCGGTATTGATCCGCGAAACTCCAGCGCACGCCAATCAAAATGAAAACGAAGAGAAGGAAAGAGGCATTTTTTTGAAACCATGCTTTCATAAGCACCTAACCTTTCGTGTCATGTTTACTGTACAAAATGTAAAGCATAGTTGACATTAAGTCAAGTTTACAATACATTGTCAGAATGAAGGTTCAAAACAAGCTCAAGCTGATGCGGGTGGCGCACGGCGATCTCACGCAACAGGATTTGGCCGATAAGGTGGATTGCTCGAGACAAACGATTCACTCGATCGAATCAGAAAAATTCGTTCCCAGCGTCGAGCTCGCGTTGAAGCTTGCGCAGGTTCTGCATGTCAAAGTCGAGGATATTTTTTCGCTGAAAGGATCCAAATGAATTTGGAAACTCTCAATCAAATGCGCTGGTTGGTTTTAGTCAGCGTCGTGATCTATTTCATTTTCGAGCATTTCGACAAACAGATGAAAAAAGACGAGCGCGAAGAGCTAATTCGTCTGAAGACATTCGAGCTGTTACAGAAATTAAATCTGTGGGCACTGACAATTCTGGCTTGCTGGTTTTTCTACGATCCCGGAATGTCGGCTATTTTTCCTTTGATGGCTTTGGTTCTGACATCATTGTACGGTGAAATCGCAGGGAAAATTTATTTCCGCCGGAAGTACTAAAATTTGTAGGTTGAAAATTTGGCAAATTGAAGTCTCGGCAGCCTCTTCCGGTCAATGACGGTATAATGTCCGAATTGACGGTTTACCGTCCTTCCGCTCGAGGCCAGTATAATGGCCGACTGGCCAATATATTGGCCTTCCCAACAAGAGACCCATGGATTGCCATCTCGAAGGGCCTCCGGTAGAATCCCGAAGATGAACAACACACGCCTTGTCTGGTCCGATGATCCAAAAGATCAGAAGTGCCCCAAATGCAAAGAGTTCAAGCAAAGCTGCACCTGCGAGCCCGAGCCCATCGTGAAATCCACAAATTGGGTGGCGATCTTTCGCATGGAAAAAAGCGGTCGCGGCGGGAAGACGGTGACGGTCATCGATAATTTGCCGAAGCAGGAAATTTTCCTGAAAGATCTCTGCAAAGAGTTGAAAAACAAATGCGGCACCGGCGGAACTTACCTGATGGACGGAAAAGAAGGTGTGATCGAAATCCAAGGCGACAAGCGGGTTCAGATCAAAGCGATCTTTGATAAAAAAGGTTACAAATACAAAGGAATGTAGAATGAAAAAAATTTTGATGTGCGGACTTCTGGTTCTTTCGGCTTCAGCAAATGTGATGGCGGAAGAAACAAAACCAGCGGCGCCCGCGGCTCCGGCGACTCCGAAGATGACCACCAAAGATGCAAAGAAGACTTGCAAAGAAGAAGGCAAGACCGGCACTGATCTGATCCAGTGTATGAAAGACAAAAAGGAAGAGAAATAGCTCTTCCTTTTTGTCGTTGATGAATCGATAGCTCTGAACAAATCGCCGTTAGCGAATCGGAACTTTTCCGATATTCGCTTTGGACGAGCGGCTTTTTAAATTTGTACTTCCGCGATGTGTTTTGTCGCGTCCAGCAGGCCCTTCATTTTCATCACCGGCAATCGCCCCGCTGAGATCGTCACGGGGATTCGCCTCGAAGGCGAGAACATCCCGGTCACGGTCCGAGTGAAGCCCTTTTCTTCGAATCTGATCATGTTTTGAAACATGTGGCATAAATCCTCCTTATTTTTTGGTTCTACTTTCGGTGCGAACATCTTGTCCTTGATGAGTGGCACGAAAATCCTCGCCGTATTCTTCCGACTGAATGATTTTCTCGCGCAAGGATTTGCCACGTGCTTGCTGAATGGATTTATGCCGATTCTGAGTGTTTTGTACTTTTGCAGCCATGATGTCCTCCTAGGTAAGAGGGCAGCAATGGCTGTGCCATCAGGTATTGGCTATGCCACTATTTTGTTTGTGGCTTGGCGTTTTTCTCGACTAAGACCCCTGTGACAGGGTTGAAGTAGTGAACCACTTTTTTGCCGTCTAGCTCGCCGGTGATTTCATAGCATTTTTCGAGAGTCATGAATTTGCGAATTTTGTATCCAAGATTTTCCGCCTTCGTTTTCATCTCGTCCGACTTCATCCATTTTTCGCGCGAGTCCTGAGTGCATTCCGGAGTTTGGGCCCCAGCTGTCAGAGTGAAAACGAAAAATCCGATGGTCAAAAAAAGAGTCTTCATCACTCGTTACTCCTTATTTTTCTTTCGTCTTTGTTTGAAAAAATCCTTCAGTGCTTGTGAACACTCTTGTTCCATCACACCGCCAATCAACTCAAAGCGGTGATTCAGGCGCGGGTCTGTCCCAATTTGATAAAGCGATTTCAGGCCGCCGCCTTTGGGGTCGGTGGCACCGTAAACGACACGGCTGACCCGGGCTTGCACCAAGGCGCCGGCGCACATCACGCAGGGTTCAAGGGTCACGTAAAGCGTGCAATTGAGGAGGCGCCAGGCTTTCAGGGTCTGGGAGGCGCGCTGCAGAGCGATGATTTCGGCATGGCCGAGGGGTGTGTGCCACTCTTCTCGGCGGTTGCTAGCTTTGGAAATCAGTTTGTCATTGCAGACGATCAGGGCTCCGACGGGGACTTCTCCGCGTTCAGCCGCTTTCCGGGCCAGTTTCAGAGCTTTTTCCATCCAGAACTCGTGCGGTCTCATGATCTCCTTGGGCTTTTTATGGCGAACTGCATAAAAAGCGAGCAATTTCAGATATTCTAGAGTCTCCAAGGCATGAAATCCATTGGAAAAACCAGTTTCGCTCTGCTATACCCACTCAATCTGAATGACGCCCTGGAACCTTACGATCAATCAAGATCGTCTCGCTTTCTGCGAACTCTTCAGAAATCTCAAGTGAAGGGCAGGTGATTATCCCATGGCAATGGTTAAATTGAAAGAAGGCGAAAGCTTTGAATCCGCTTTCCGTCGTTTCAAAAAACAGTGCGAAAAAGCTGGAATCCTTTCCGAAGTTAAAAAACGTGAACACTTCGAAAAACCAAGCGTTCGTCTGAAGAAAAAATCAATTTCTGCTCGCAAACGCGCGATGAAGAAATCTCGTCGTAGCTTCGGCGATTAATTTTTGATTCCAAATTCAAAAGGGAGATTGCCGTCAGGTAATTTCCCTTTTTTTGTTTCTAGCATTCGAAATTTTGAGGAGGAACCATATGGAAATCCGAGAAAAAATCATGAGCGATATGAAAACTGCGATGCGCGACAAAGACCAGGTTCGCCTGGAAGCGATCCGTTTTCTGCAGGCGGCGATCAAAAACCGCGAAATCGAAGTTCGTCCCAATGCCATCACTGCTGACGACGTTCTGAGCGTGATCAAAAAAATGGTGAAGCAACGTAAAGAATCGATCGAGCAGTACTCGGCCGCCAATCGCCAGGATCTGGTCGATAAAGAAAACGCCGAACTGAAAGTGATCGAAGGCTATCTGCCAGCGCAGATGTCGAAAGAACAAATCGAAGCGGTCGTGGCGCAAGTGATTGCGGACACCAAAGCTTCTTCGATCAAAGACATGGGCGCGGTTATGAAAGCCGTGATTGCAAAAACCGCAGGTGCTGCCGACAATAAGTTGGTGAGCGAAGCGATCAAATCGAAATTGTCTTAAAAATTTCCGATCGAGCAGGAGCTTAGGCTTTGAAGTTCACACCCGAGTTTATCGAGAGGGTGAGTGAGGCGAATAACATCGTCGACATCATCTCTCAGCACACTCAGTTGAAGCCCGCAGGCGGTGGTCTGATGGGCCGCTGTCCTTTTCCGGATCATCCGGAGAAGACGCCTAGCTTTTCTGTCTCGGAATCCAAACAAGTCTACAACTGCTTTGGCTGTCACAAGAAGGGGAACATCTTCACTTTCTTGCAGCAGTACAACGGTATGTCCTTCCGTGAAGCGATCGAATTCTTAGCGGCGCGTGCGCACATTCCGATGCCGCAAATGAATCCGGAGGAAGCGTCGAAACAAGACGTGGTCGCACAGAAAAAGAAGCTCTTGGGTCGCGTGAACAAGATGGCGTCGGCCTACTTCTACGAGAACTTCAAGCGCTTGCCGGCAACGCATCCGGTGCGCGAGTATGCTCGCAAAAGAGGTCTCTCTGACCAGATCATTGACACCTTTCAGATCGGTTATGCCAGCGAAGAGTGGGACGGATTGGTCCAAAATCTTGAGAGTAAGAACGTGCCGATGGCTTTGGCTGAAGAAGCCCGGCTGGTGAAGGCCCGTTCCGGTGGCAAATCAGGCTACTTTGACATTTTTCGCGACCGCTTGATCTTTCCGATCTTTTCGATGATGGGCGATGCCATTGCTTTCGGTGGCCGGATTATTGCTCAAGGTGAACCCAAATATCTCAATTCACCCGAGACGCCAGTCTTTCATAAAGGCAAGATTCTTTACGGTCTTTCGCAGACGGCGAAATTCATTCGCAGCGAAGATCAAGCCATCGTGGTTGAAGGCTACATGGACTTGGTTTCGCTTTATCAGGCCGGGATTCCCAATGTGGTCGCCACCATGGGAACCGCGCTGACCGCAGATCACGGGCGTCTTTTGAACCGTATTACCAAGAATATCGTGGTCCTGTTCGATGGCGATAGCGCGGGCCGTGAGGCCGCCGAGCGCAGTTTGCCGCTTTTGCTGGGAGCTGACGTTTATCCCAAGGGATTGGTGCTTCCGGACGACCAGGATCCAGATGATTTTGTTAAAAACCATGGAGCTGATGCTCTGAAAAAGCTCGTCTCAGAAGCTCCGGATCTGTTTACGATGATTCTGGGAATGTGGCTGCACGGTTATCGCGGTGAAGCCTCTGAAAAAGTCCGAATCAGCACGCTTTTGCAGCCGGTGTTTCAGTCGATTCAAGACCCAAGATTGAAGGGTTTGTATTTGAAAGAAGCCGCTGGACGCATGAATGTGGATGAGAAATGGTTGCGCGAAGCTTTGACGCCAATGCGAAATGACTTTGGGCAGAAAGGGGCTGGTGAGCCCTTTACAAAGCGCCATTTTACCTCACAAAACACGGTTTCTGCGCCCTCTCAGCAAAACCCGCACCAAGCTTCGGGTCCAGAGTTGAAAACCGAACTAACCGAAGAAACTCGTGACCAAATCCAATTAAAAGGGGCCTCAAAGGTCGAGATCGTGCTGATGGGTCTTGCATTGAAAAACCATGCCAACTTCGAAGTGTTCAGTCAGGCACAGTCTTTGGAAGAGATCCCGAGCAACGGTGTTCGAGAGGTGTTGAAGAGAGCGGCAGAGGTTTCTAGACAAGCCCCTGAAAAGTTTGATAAATTGGTCAGTCTTCTCGCAACCTTCGTGGATCATCCAGAGTGGCTTATCACAGCGACTCCATTGGAATCAGGTGATGATTCGAAGTTGATTTTGGATTGTGTTCGCAAGTTGAAAGAGCAGAACATCGTCGCGAAAAGAAAACAGCTCACGCTCGAGCTGAAGGGCAGTTCAGGTTCAGATAAACACGAAGAGCTCATGAAAGCTCTGATGGAACTGAAGAAAGAAGAACTGCAATTGAAAGCCGAAAGGCTTTAAAGCAGCATTGTTAGTTCTCATGAGCTAGTGATGTTGACGAGGCAAGATGCCGTTCCCATTTTTTGAGTGAAGGTTGAAAACGAGGCACGTGAATGAAATCAAACAATGAAGAACCAAGCAAAGAGTTGTCGCTTGTTGAACAAGAGACGCTGATCAAAGAAGAAATTCAGCGCTTTCTGAAACTGGCGAAAGAAAAAGGCTCTTTGACAGTTGAAGAGATCAACGAACTTTTGCCGCCAGAAATTATCGCGTCAACAGTTCTCGACTCTTTCATGCAGGCGCTGGAAGTGAACGGCGTTGTGATCACCGACCTTTCCGAAGTGAAGGGCAGTGAAGAAGAAGGAAAAGAAGCTTTCTTGGCCGATCCGGACAAGGAAGATGAAGAAGTCGATGAAGATGAAAAAGCCGAAGGCGAAGACGTTAAGGGCAATGACCCTGTTCGTCTGTACCTGCGCAAAATGGGATCGGTTTCCCTGCTCACTCGCGAGGGTGAGGTCGAAATCGCCCGTCGTATCGAAAAAGGGGAGCGCGAGATCGTTCGTGCAATCTTGATGTCACCAATCGGTACGGTTGAAATCATCAACTTGGGTAAGCGTCTGGATGAAGGACGTATCAAAGTTAAATCGATCTTCCGCGGTCTTGAAGACGAAGGCGTTCAGTACGACGAAAAAGAATACGTCGATAAGATCCATGGCTTGATCGCCAAGGTCACTGAATACCAAAAGAATGCAGCCAAGTTGTTCGGCGCTCTTCGCAATGAACAGATCCCATTTGCTCAAAAAGAGCAGGTGATGAAAGAGCTGACCGCGATCAACGAAAAGCTGATGGCGAATTTCGAATCCATCAACTTCAACCGTAAGACCATCAATCGCGTCGTCATCAAGTTCAAAAACTTGGTGAACCGTATGGCGACTTTGCGCAAGCGAATCAAAGACGGCACCGAGCGCACGTTCTCGAAAGACGTGGCGATCATGACCGAGCGTCTGAAGCTGATCGAGAGCAATGAAAAAGAATTGATGAAAATGACTCGTGATACAGGCCTGAACTACAACAAGTTCAAGTCTTACACGATGGCGGCGCAAGATGCTCAAGAGCGTCTGACCCGTCTGCAAAACGAAACCGAGATGAACTACACATGGATCAAGGACACTTACACTGCGATCTGGAAGGGTGAGCGCGAAGCCGATGCTGCGAAAGCGGAATTGGTCGAAGCGAACTTGCGTCTTGTGGTTTCGATCGCCAAGAAATACACGAACCGTGGTCTGCAATTCTTGGATCTGATCCAGGAAGGGAACATCGGTTTGATGAAAGCCGTTGATAAGTTCGAATACCGTCGTGGTTATAAATTCTCGACATACGCGACTTGGTGGATTCGTCAGGCGATCACGCGCGCGATTGCCGATCAGGCGCGCACAATCCGTATCCCAGTTCACATGATCGAAACGA
>CBIHPB010000156.1:0-8534 GCA_966211485.1 uncultured Bdellovibrio sp. | reverse complement strand
CAGGGAACTTTCGCGATCGCGAAAGCCTTGGCTGAAAGCAAGGGCACGAAGATCGTCGGTGGCGGGGATTCTGCGGCAGCGGCCGAAGCGTCTGGCTATGCGGCGCAGATGACCCATATCTCGACCGGCGGCGGGGCTTCGCTGGAATATCTGCAGGGCGATCGTCTGCCAGGTCTGGAAGTTTTGCGTCCACCGAAAACATCGGAGAAAATGCCTTGAAGAAAATTTTTGCCGCCAACTGGAAGCTTCACAAAAATCCCAAAGAGACTCGTGATTTTTTCAATGAGTGGGGAAAGCAATACAAAGCTGCCAGCGGCAGCGAAGTGATCTTTTTCCCGCCAGCGACCAGCCTCGAGGCGGCATCGACCAGTCTTTCTGGTAGCCCGATTCACTGGGGCTCGCAAAATTGTTTTGCCGAAGTGAAGGGTGCTTTCACCGGAGAAATTTCAGCGCAAGTGGTGAAAGACCTGGGCGGGCAGTATGTTCTGATCGGACACAGCGAGCGTCGCAGTGTTTTTCTAGAGAACGATGATTTGATCGCAAAGAAAGTGAAGCTGGTGCAGGGACTGGGACTGATCCCGATGCTTTGTATTGGTGAAACTTTGCCCGAGCGTGAAGCCGGGAAGACTTTGCAGGTCTTGAAAACTCAGCTCGAGAAGGGTCTCTCACAAGCTGAAAAGAATAAACCTTTGGTCGTTGCTTACGAGCCAGTCTGGGCAATCGGAACTGGTAAGGTGGCAACACCGGATCAGGTGCGTGAGGCTCATCAAGCGGTTCAGAAAATGGTTCAAGACTTAGGATTCTCTGCCGAGCTGCCTTTGTTGTATGGTGGCAGCGTAAAGCCGGACAATGCGAAGGAGCTGATTGCGATTCCGCATGTGCATGGGTTTTTGGTGGGTGGGGCTTCTTTGGAAGTTTCTAGTTTCTTGGCGATCTGCCAGGCTTAGGTTTCTTGTCTTGCCGAAAGCGAAGCAAGGTCGGAGACGTCAGTGATGGAAAGCCATCCATTCGAGCTCGTAACTGGCGTCGAACTTTTTGACAGCAAAATCAAATACAATTCCCAACCGAAACTGTGCGGACTCTGGTAAATTCAGAGGGAATGCTTTCTCTTCACAAGAAGACAATGAATCTGGCTCCACTTGCTCGAGCAGTCGCGGTGCTTTGCCTTTCGCTAGGGCTTGGTGCGGGTGCTTTGGCAAAGCCGGCTTCTTCGGTGCTTCAATGCATTCAGGCGCAGGCAGGAATTCAGGGTTCGTGGCGGATTTCTTCGGTTCCATTCGGAGCAGAGGGAAGTTTGGTCGGAATTCCGCAGAGGTTTCGTGTTCTCAGTTGGAACGTGTTCAAAAACGGTCGCCGGGGATTGACGGAAGATTTAACCGAGTTGTCACAGCAAGCGGATCTCGCGCTTTTGCAGGAAGCCGTGGACCGTGGTGATTTTGTTCAGTCGACAATAAAAGGAAATCCAAGTCTTCGTTGGTCGATGGCCAAGGCCTTCGAAAAAAACGGGGTCGCAACCGGTGTTGCGATTGGCTCGGCTGTGCGTCCGATTCGCATTTCTTCTTATCGTTCGCTTCCGACCGAGCCTGTTTTGAAAACCCCGAAGTCCATGATGCTATCCGAGTATCCAATCGCCAATAGTTCTGAAAAACTTTTGGTTCTGAATGTTCATGCAATCAATTTTGTCGGCCAAGGCCGATTCGAATTGCATGTGGACCAGATGCTCGAGTTGATACAGCGGCATCAAGGGCCCTTGCTGGTGGCCGGCGATTTCAACACGTGGAGTTCGGCTCGGTTAGAGTATTTGAATTCAAGAATGGCTTCGATTGGTCTCGAGCGGGTTGAAATGGCTCGAAGCTCGCGTTTGGTTTTGGATCATGTGTTTACTCGGGGATTGCGAGTGCTGGCGGCCGATGAAATGCCTTCGATTCGGTCTTCGGATCACAAGCCAATTTTTGTGGAATTGGAATTCGAGCCTAGCGGCCGTCGATAATTTTCTTTATATCTTCTGGAATCATCATGGGCTGGAACATGTCGACATCGGCGCGGCCGGTATTGCCCTTGGGGTAATTCTTCATCAGGGAAGCGGGGGCTGCCAAAAGCAGGCGGGGGATTTGTCCCAAGGCCTCTTTCCAGTCGGAAGTTTCCAAAGCGTGAAGGAACATTAAAATATGAGTGCGAACGTGAAGGGCGGCTGAACTTTGAGAGAGAATGTGAGCGCGCTCGAGGTGATACCAAACTCGGGATTGACCGGCTTGATTTCGATTCATCTGCATGGCCTGAGAGATTTCGTTTTCGAAAGCTTCTTGAATGGCGTGCGACATGACTTATTCATGACACGAAAATTCGTGCCTGTAAAATCTCGCGCGCCAAGAGCTCGGCGAAAGACTTGGAAAAGGCTGACCTCGATGGGATCAGCCTTTTTTCAAAATGATTTTTCGTTGTCCTTTACGGTCAGCGATTTTGACTTGGTTCTTGCCCTTAACAGGAGTGATTTTGGACTGAAGAGCTGGTGCTTTGACCGAGATCTCTGTGTCCTTGATTTCCATCCCACCCATTGGAGCTGACAATAAACCCACCAAAACCAAAGCTGAAACCGCAAAAAACAGTCTCACAGCTTCATTAAATATTGTCATTTTTTCGCCCGCGCTTGATTTAACCAGCAGCGGAACCTCCCGCCAGCCCATATTGCAGTTCTGGGGCCAGGGCTTGTTTTGAGCCTGGTTGTTCTGAGATTGGACAAGCCTGGAAAAACTGCAGGACTGTCTCGGAATTCGTCAGGGAATTGGACCTAAGTCAGTCGGCCAGCGCGTAGGTACACATCTTTAAAGCAATTGCACAAACAGTTTGGATGCTGGCGTTCGCGAGTTGAAATCTTGTGGGATCTGACAGATTAAGCTTTTGTTTGCAGGCTAAAAAAGTTTGATCTGTTTGAGAATTGAGAAAATCATTTTTCTTGGTCCTTCCGGAAGGAAAACCGAGATGTTCGCTGATCCAAAATTCTTCAAAAAAAGTTATTTGATTTTTGACGTTTGTTCTTTTGGTTTGGTCATCAAAGTCTGGCTTGTTTTGCTTCTTGTCGGGCTTTTTGCGATTCCGGCCAATGCTCAGCAAGTCGTCAAAGTCGGCGGGTATGTTTTTCCGCCATTTGTTGATACAGAAGAAGGCGCGACCAGCTTAACGCTCGAGCTGATTGCCGCCATGAATGCATTCCAAAAAAAATATGTTTTTGAATTTGTGAGCACATCCTCGAAGCGTCGCTTTGTTGATTTTGATGCAAAGAAATATGATCTGATATTTTTTGAATCGATGGAGTGGGGCTGGGAGGGGAGATGGGTTGAAGCGTCTAATGTTATCATGCGAGGTGGTGCCGTCTACATCACACGAGCCGATAAAGGGAAAGATCAGCGGTATTTTGATAACTTCAAAGGAAAATCCATATGGGGGATTTTGGGCTATCATTACGGATTTGCAAACTTTAATTCGGACGAGAGCTTTCTGAAGCAAAGGTTCAATGCCAAAATGATCACTTCACAGGAAGGTCTTATTGAAGCGGCTGTCAAAGGACGCGCGGACATCTCGGTGGTGGTGAGGGAATATTTGCAGATTTATCTGACCAAGCATCCAGAAGTGAGGAGTAAAATTTTGATCTCAAAAAAATTTGATGCCGTCAATTTATACACGATTCTTGTTCGCCAAGGTATCAAACCTGACGTTGCTGAAATCAACAAACTTCTTTCCGATATGGAAAGTGCCGGCGTTCTCAAAAAACTTTGGGGAAAATACGGCCTGAGGTAAGGCCACGTGCAAGTCGGGCAGATGTCTTATCAAACGGCATTGTTTCCGCAGGGGAGTTTATCCAACAGACTTTGGTCTTTTGAGATTCGCGCTAATAGGGAAGAAGGCTCCTAAAAGAGCGAAGCTGGCGGCCACCAAGAATGTGGTTTGTGCGCCGAACCGATCCCAGATCATACCTGCAATCCCACTGGCGGCCAGAAGGGCCAGGGCCGTAAATATTTGAAACACTCCGTAGGCGGTTCCCCGTTTATCGACAGGACAGGTGTCGGCAACCATGGCCGCCATGGTTCCTTGAGTAAATCCCAGGTGCAATCCCCACAACACGATTCCGATGAAAATTCCCACAAGGCCCGAAGTGAGGGCCAAGCACAAATCCGCTGCGACCAAAACCAGAAACCCAATCGTCAGCAGGTGCTTGCGCTGCCAGCGATCCGAAAGCCGACCCAGCGGATAAGCCGAGGCCGAATAAATCACGTTCATGGCGATCAAAATCAAAGGTGCCAATGACATTGCTAAACCTAGATCCGTCGCCCGCAAAATCAGGAAAGCCTCACTGAAGCGTGCAAGCTGCGACAAACCTCCGGCGATGGCGGCAATCCAAAAAGACTTTGGAAACTGTCCCATGCCTGCAAAAAGATTTCGCATTTTTCCAGTGCCGTTGGATTGGACTTCCGGTTCGCGAACACCCGCGATAATCAAGAGGACACACAGTAGGCCCGGAATGACCGCCAACCCAAACACCAGACGGTAGTTGTTTCCTGATAAAGACATTAGCAGCATGGCGATCAAGGGTCCAATGACGGCACCGATCGTGTCCAAAGATTGTCGCAATCCAAAAGCAGCCCCGCGGCTTTCAGGAGGAGCGATGTCCGCAATCAAAGCATCTCGGGGCGCCCCGCGGATGCCTTTGCCGATTCGATCGAAAAGGCGAGCCCCTAACACCATATCGGCGCCTGTGGCCAAAGCAAAAAATGGTTTGCTAATGGCGCCCATGGAATATCCTAAAAGCACCAAGGGCTTTCGTTTTTGCAGCCGATCACTGAGGGGCCCCGAAAAAACCTTCATCATCGTGGCAATGCCTTCACCGAAACCTTCGATAAATCCCACGGTGGTGTAGCTCGAGCCTAAAACGGAAACCAGAAAGACCGGCAAAAGACCGTGGACCATTTCAGATGAAACATCCATCAAGAGGCTGACAAATCCAAGGACCCAAATACCTTTCGGCAAGACGGAAGACTTCATGTCTCGAGTTTGAACTGATTGAAAGGTCCGAGCAAATCCTAATGCACGTGCGACGGCTTTTTTTGATGTCCCGTGAATTAAGGCCAGCAGTCGCCGTTGTCCAGAACGTAGCGAACTTCACATCGAACTGTGCATGACGCTTTCGACTGATCACATGTCCAAGTTTCCAAGGTCATATTGTAAGCCTCGGCACATTCGTTTGAAACGGGCTTGCTTTCGAATTTCGCATAAAATGTCGTGGGACTTTCCAGGCTGTGTGCTTGCAAAAACCCGATCATGTCGGCTGCGATCCACGGCTTCACTTCGCCTTGATCTTGGCTGGTCACGGCCTGTTGGCATTGACTGAGATTGAGATCGATATCAATGCTCGTTGGCGTCGCGGAAGCAAACGCCGCTTGAAATAGAACCGACATCAAAAAGATAAGAATGAATTTCATAAAACCTCCCAGGGTTATCGTGGCAATCGATATAGGCGCGTTTTTAGTATTAGTAAAATTTAATCTATTGCTAAAGATAAGTAGTTCATCTACTTATTTCGCATGAACCTTTTTCATCTCAAATATTTTTTCGATGCAGCCAGATTGCAAAGCACCACCCAGGCGGCAAAGCTGAATCATGTGACCCAGTCCGCCATCAGCCAGGCCATTCGCAGTCTGGAATCAAACTTGAAGCAAGAGCTGATCACTCACCGCCGAAATCATTTTGAGCTGACGGATGCCGGTCAAACCGTGCTGAAGCATTGCGAACTGGTGTTTGCAGCCATTGAAAATATTCAGGAAGATCTCTCCAGCGCCGAAAAAAGCCCGCAGGGGACCGTGACGGTGGCAACGACAAACAGTCTGGCTCTGACACTGCTGGCGCAGAAACTGGCGGATTTCTCACTTGAGTATCCGGGCATTCATATTGTGATGAAGCTTGGAAACTCGGATCAGGTGAAAGAATACCTGGGCAACCGTCAGGCCGACTTCGGCATCATTCTGGACGACGATCAGATGAAAAATCTCGAGCAGCGGGTTTTGCATCGCGGACAGTTCCGCCTGGTTGCCCACAAGGACTTCAAATTTAAAATGCCCTTGTCTGAAGTGATCGTGACCCGTGAAAATAAAATCGAGGTCGACCAGTTGCGCGAGCAATTCAAAAAGAAACTGAAAGTGCGGCTTCGTCCCAAAATGGAAACCTTCAGTTGGGAGTTGACTCGTAAGCTTTGTCAGCACCAAGCGGGCGTCGGGTATTTGCCGGATTATCTGATCCGAGATGAGCTGAAGGCAAAGGAGCTTAAGATCGTCCTACCAGAAATTCCCACCTGGGATTACAAAGTCGTTCTGATTCATTTGAGCAATAAACGGCTGGGGAAGATCGCCAGCCTGCTGGCTTCCAGACTTTCTTAAGCTTTTTGTACTCGTCAGGTCACAAGCGTGTTAGGTTCCAGCCTTTCCATTCAAAGGAGCCCACATGAGCCGTTTGTCAGACCTGCAAATCCAAAAGATTTCCCAAGCCATGAAGCAAGAGCAAGGCGCCAACGCCGAAGAAATTCAAAGCCTGCTTCAACGAGCTTTGACCGTCGGCGATCTGAAGAAAGTTTTGGCGGGTATGGATGAATCCTTGCCAGTCGAATTGGAAGTGGTCGTCGAGGTCAACGAAAACGGCGACTGCGCGGCCCAGCCAGGTCTGGCCATTCATCATTACAAGGTCACAGACGAAGACGACGGTTTTCCAAGACTGACTTTGGTGGGCGCGCCTCCGCAGATGGCGGAAGCCTATGCGCAAGCTTTTGAGCTTGATTCTTTGAATTAGTTTTTCGTGGGCGCTGAGAGAGCCAGCGCCAACACGAAATTTTCAGATGCGGAAATTACTTTTGGAACGAGATGGCCGTGCTGACACCTTCAGCTGGGCAGCCAGCCAAGAAGGCCAAGTTCAAACCGTTGACATAAGTGTAAGCCAGATCAACGTTGCTACCATTGAGGAACAATCCCCAATATTCATCCATGCCAACAGGTGCTGCCATTGAAGAGTACACGCTGATGACTTGCGGTTGAACGTCGCCACATGGCTCGCAAAAAGCAGAAATAACAGAGCTACGTGCGGTCTTTGCGGCTTGAACGATTTCAAGTGCACGTTGCGCTTGCTGCTGAGTGGTGTACTGGCACTGATCTGCAAAAGAGACAGCAGATACGATTGAAACGAGAACTGTGGTCAAGAGTGCGTTTTTCATAATCTTCCTTTTGTTATTTATTTTTTCGGACGAGCCATATTAAACAGGGTTGTCCGTCATTCGAAAGTGTCACGATTCTGACAGTGACAAATTTAGGTCGCATCACTTTGATCGTGAGTTAAATTCGAAACTTAGAAATTTGGGCTTTTGAAATATTTTTATCTCGTCGTCAATTCAAGATGAAGACGTCTAACGGCTGCCAGCATCGGTCGCGCTTGAAGCCAGCGATTCGCCGCCAGGATGAGAACTGACGTGGCTCCAGAGAGTCTCGGCCGTGGCTGAAGGGCCACGCATGACTTCACCAGGAGCGCAGACTTTTCTGTTGCAGAGCGGGTGATAGTAGACGCAACTGATTTTAGTGATGGTGTGAATGGTTCCGTTGTTGCAGCCTTTTTGACTGAATAAACCATCCGCGGGAAATTCAGAGCCGCTGATCAGTTGGCCCCGACGGACACAAAAATTTGCCACATTCACTGTCAAAAGACCCGGCTGCGATCCCTTTGTCCGGCAGGCCACGCCACTTTCATCTTTGATGATGAATGTCGAGCCACTGGTGTCGGTTGGTAGAGCCTCTTTGAGTTCAGGTGCTGCCAGTTTCAGTTTTTGGTCGATTTCGGATCGATTGAGAATTCCAAAATAGGTGCGCTTAAAGTCCACATCCATTTTTTTGGAGGCTGCTTGGTTCTTTTGATAATAGTGGGAATCGATATCCTTCAATCCATATTGGGCATTGAATTGTCCCCACTGACGAATCAAAGCGGCTTTCAAATTCCGGCCGGCCGAAATTTGAACTTCGGACTGGGAGTCGTTGTGCAAAATACGTTGCAGCTGGCTGACCACCTCGGGATCGGTGACAGTGCCACCGTAAGAGGGAGTGTCGACATTGTTAAATGTCATCTGAGCGAGTGCCGGGCTTTGCGCACAATGATCGATGCCGATGCGCAGCCTTCAACCCTTTTTTCCGGCAGCGCGAACGCTGACTATCGCACCAGCCATAGCTGCAATCTCAGCCCCTGGGACCCGCTGGTCAAAGACATCAGCGACCGTATCTGCGCGCTGACCGGATTGCCGCCTGAACATGGCGAGACCCTGCAGGGGCAGCGCTATGCGGTGGGACAGGAATATAAAGCGCATTGCGACTATTTCCCCGTCACCGCCAGCTACTGGCCCGCAATGATAAAGACGGGGGGCCAGCGCAGCTGGACGGCGATGATCTATCTTTCCCCCGTTGCGGCGGGTGGCGAGACGCACTTTCCCCATTGCGAATTCATGGTGCCGCCGGTCG
>CBIHPB010000155.1:0-8540 GCA_966211485.1 uncultured Bdellovibrio sp. | reverse complement strand
AAATCAGCCTCGAGGTTCGCCATTGTTTTATCGAGAAGCTTGGCTTTGTCACGGATCGAGCGCGGAACCCAGTCTTGCGCGCGCAATTCATCAAGGATCGCACCGCGGATACGGAATTCAGCGTAGGTTTTAAATTTGTTATCGCGTGATGGGTCATATTTATCGATGGCATCCATCAGACCGATCACACCGCTTGAGATCAAGTCATCCAATTCGATATTGGAAGGAAGGCGAACAGCGATTTTTTGCGCAATGAATTTGATCAATGGCGCGTACTCGAGAACCAATTTGTCCTTCTCTGTCGGAAGAATCTTTTTTGGCTCGTCTTTGTACTTTTTAACTGCAGCGGCGTTCTTTGAAATCGTCATTCAACCCCTCAACCCTCAAGTAAAATATTATCAGCTGGCAATAGGCACCGAAAGTCCAAATCCCGCTATGCCACACCCACGACCTGTTCCCAGAAGAACTGGAGGCCCGCCTTGTCGTCGCTCTTCAAGACGGATGAAGCTAACTTATTGGAAATCTTCAGAAGCTGCTTCGCCGGTTCCGAATTCGGTTCGTGTTTCAAAATGAGACGCTGGTTCTGTGTTGATCTTCTGAACAACTGATCCTGCGCAACCGCACCCCAGTAGTCGAGACCAATGTACAGGAAGCGATTCACCACTTCATTGAAGCGGTTGAACAGAGACAGGCCTTCGGCCTCGTCCCGGACCTGATTGCAAACAATCGAAAACTTCGTCTCTTTGTATTCCTTATTCAGGACTTTGATCAGGGCGTAAGAATCCGCCAGGGACGAGGGATCCGGAGTGATCACGACCGATGACACTTGCGCCGCCGAATTCAGATACAAAACGTTATCCGTAATCCCTGGAGCCGTGTCGATTAGAAGAAAATCATACTTGTAATCCAAAGAACTTACCGCATCCACTAGCGAACGTCGCTCGAACGCGTTCAAGCGATTCAGCTCCACAATCCCGCTTCCGCCAGGGATCAGGGAAATCTGTGGTGCGAGAGGATGGATGATTTCGTTGATATCTTTTTCGCCTGCCAGAACATCCATAATGCTGTGTTCGGATTTCGAGCCAAACATGATGTCGATATTGGCCATTCCCAAGTCGCCGTCGAAAATCAAAACTCGTTGGCCTTTTTGTGCGAGAGCATAGGCCATGTTGGCGACCATCGTGGTCTTTCCAACACCACCTTTTCCAGAGGTGATACTGATCGTGCGAGTTCTCTTCCCACTTGAAGCTGTCATGGCATCGTTCCTTCCACAGAGGTGCGGCTCATCTTGGTAATTTTAAAAATCAAATCCAGCAGGCGTTCCTTGGTTGCCACTTCGAAATCTTCCGGCACGCGAGTGCCAATTCCGAAACTGTGCAATGGAACTGCAAAACGTTTCATGAAGTTGTAGATCGTTCCGTGCTGAGCGGACTCGTCCAAGCCTGTGAAAATCACGTCCTGGAAGCCGGTCACTTTGTAGCGCTTGCCGATTTCGGTCAGATCCGAATCCTTGGCCAGGCATGAAAGCACGAGATGGATTTGCGGGTTCCAGCGCTCGGGAGGAATCAAGTTTCGTACAAACGAAATCTCTTCCATTGTCTTCAGGCCAATGCCCGAGAAATCCACCAAGATCTGATCATAGCCCGAAAGCTGAGCCATGATTTTCTCCCAGTCCCCTTTTTGACGAACGATCGCAAACGGAACGTTCAGGATCTGAGCATAAATCCGCATCTGATCTGCCGCGCCGACTTTCAATGTGTCGGTGGTCACCAACGCCACTTTTTTGTTTTCGCGAATCAAAAGATGGCTTGCGGTTTTAATAAGTGTCGAAGTCTTACCGGAAGCAGCGGGTCCGACGAAAACTTGAATCTGGCTTGTCAGCTTGCCACCGGTGATATGCGTATCACCCAGGATTCGTTTCGCTGCAAAAGCCTCAACCAAAGCGCGATTCTTTTGCTTCAGTGGCGGCATTTGCTCTTGAGCCTGCAACAAGATTTCGGCAGCTAAGTCCTCACCGACTCCGGCCTTTGTCAATTTGTCGTAAACTCCGCTGACGTCATAAGACAATCCGTAGCTCGCACCTGGATGTTGTCCCGCCGTAAAGTTTTGCGGAACGCTCTGAAAGTGTGCAATCACCTGTTTGAGGTTTTCGATTTCACCTTTCAATGCCTTGATTTGTGCTGCTTCCATGACTGCTGCCTGCGAAGCTGCCGGCTGCTGCTGTTGCTGCTGTGGAGCCTGGGGCTGTGGCACCGGTTTCTGAATTCCCCAAACGTCTTCCGTCTGCATCGCGGACCAAGCACGTTGAGCCGCATTCTTGATTCGTTCGGCAGCTGCTTGTGGATTTTGTTGAAATTGCGCATGCGCAGCCGCTTCGGGCCCCTCGTCGATATCGATATAGCGAGTGCGCGTGATCGGACGCGGCATCTTGTCTTCTTTGTCCGAGATGTACTTGTTCACCATCTTATTGATCACCTGTTTCTGCACGCGGGCTGGGCTGCGCAAAAGCTTTTCTTTGTCTTCGTCGCGCAGACGACTTTCTGTGAATTTCTTTTTGTGCAAAGTCTCTTCTGAGACAGCAGCGGTGATTTCGACGCTGCCTTCGCCGACCAAGCCAAAGCTTCGGTTGTTGTCGCGCGCACTCAAGATGATGGCGTCAGGACCCAGCTGGGTCTTCACCATCTCCAAGGCTTCTTTCATGGTTCGCGCTTCGAACTTTTTAACTTGCATGGCCCATCTCCACTATTCCGACGGATTTCACATTCGCATCCGACGTCAATTCGTTATGAGACAAAATCACCAACTGAGGGATAAATCTGGAAGTCAATTTGTACAGGTGCCGACGCGAAGTCGGACTGGTCAGCAGAATCGGCTGCCCCGCGATTTCCGGATGTGCTTCGACGGTCGACGCAATCTCGGTGATCAGCTTTTGTGCCGTGTGCGGATCCATCACCAGCTGCACGCCCGCTTCGGTCTGAATCAGCGAGTTCGCAATCAGCTCTTCGATATGGGGATGCAAAGTCATCACAGGCACATTGCCGGCATCAGCCGAGTACTTGGCCGTGATCGATCGAGCCATCGCACGACGAACGCTTTCTGTGAGAACTTCGATGTCCTTGGTTTTCGAAGCTTCGTCGGCCAAAGTTTCAAAAATCGTGCGCAGATCACGAATAGAAACTTGCTCACGCAGCAAGTTTTGCAGAACCCGCACAACCGAACCCAGCGGCAATTGATCTGGAATGAGATCTTCCACCACTTTTGGATGAGTCTTCTTGAAATTTTCCACCAGCGAAGCCGCCTCTTGACGGCCCAACAGTTCGAATGCATGCGAGCGAATGATCTCGGTCAAATGCGTCGCCATGACCGTCGGCAAGTCCACAACAGTGTAGCCTGCGGTTTCTGCTTCTTCTTTCTTGCTTGGAGTAATCCACAAAGCATCCAAGCCGAAGGCCGGCTCTTTTGTCGGATAACCGTCGACATGCTCGTTCACATTCCCCGGATCCATCGCCAGCAAGCATTCCGGACGCAAAGTTCCGCCACCAACGCGATTGCCTTTGATCAACAGGCGATATTCGCCCGAAGCCAACTGCAAGTTGTCGCGGATGTGGATGCTGGGAACGATAATTCCCAGATCCAAAGCAAACTGTTTGCGGATGCTGACGATCCGCTCGAGCAGATCGCCCGACTGATCGCTTTCCACCACATTGATTAGACCGTAGCCGACTTCCAGCTCGACCATATCCAGTGGCAACAGATTTTCGATGTTTTCTTTTTTCGGACCGGAAGAAGCCGCTTCTTCGGCACGTTTTCTGTCATTCTCTTCTTGTTCTTGTTGATAACGGCGGATCACCCATGACAAGGTTCCCATCACAATCGCCATGGTCAAAAACGGAATGGTCGGAAGACCCGGAACCAAAGCCAATAGACCGATCACACCACCGGTGATACCGACGGCCCGTGGATTCATCAGAAGCTGTCCAGCCATCTCAGATCCCATGTTCTTTCCAGAACGAGAACTGCGGGTCACCACTGTACCAGCCGCGGTTGAAATGATCAGGGCCGGAATCTGCGCCAAAAGACCGTCACCGATTGTCAACATCGTGTAGTATTTGGCAGCCGTCGAAAGATCCAAATTCTTTTGCAGAACGCCGATCAAAAGACCGCCGATGATATTCACAACCGTAATCAAGATACCGGCAATGGCATCTCCGCGAACGAACTTGCTGGCACCATCCATGGCTCCGTAAAAATCGGCTTCGGCTTCGATTTCCTGACGGCGTCTGCGGGCTTCTTGTTCATTGATCAATCCAGCGTTCAAATCTGCGTCGATTGACATCTGTTTACCAGGCATCGCATCCAAGGTGAATCGGGCTGCGACCTCGGCCACGCGGCCCGAACCTTTGGTGATGACCACAAAGTTGATCACAACCAGGATCGTGAACACGATCGTACCGATCACATAGTTATTGCCGACAACGAAGTTACCGAATGCCGAGATCACATCACCGGCAGCCCCAGGCCCCTGGTGACCATGAGTCAAAATCAGACGAGTCGTCGCAACGTTCAGTGCCAGACGATACAAAGTCGTCATCAAAAGCAAGGATGGGAAAACGCTGAACTCCAGCGCTTTGTTGATATAAATCGAAACCAGCAAGATCAAAATACTGGAAGCCAAAGAAAAGGTCAGAGCAATATCCAGCATCATCGGAGGCAGTGGAATAACCATGACTCCTAAGATTACCAACAAACCAAAGGCAATAAACAGATCCGTGTTCTTGGTGTACTTTTCAAATCTCTTCAGAAAGAGAAATAACGCTTCCATGTTATCGCTTTACCTTTCTGCGCAGGCGGTAAACGTAAGAGAGAACTTCAGCGACCGCGACAAACAGCTCACGTGGAATGACCTGTCCAATTTTCAATGTTTTATAAATCGTGCGAGCCAACGGCTTGTTCTCAACAATCGGAATATTGTGTTGCTTGGCGATCTCTTTGATTTTCTCGGCAATCAGGTCTGCGCCTTTGGCTACGACCTGCGGGGCAGGTAGATTTGCATCGTATTTCAGGGCCACCGCGATATGGGTTGGATTCGTGACGATCACGTCCGCCTTTGGAACCTTGTCCATCATACGGCGATTGGCCATCTCGCGCTGAACACGGCGGATGCGCGCCTTGATCAAGGGATCCCCTTGTCTTTGCTTGTGTTCTTCTTTGACCTCTTGCTTGGTCATCATCATTTTTTTATCGAGGTCCCATTTCTGGAAAAAGTAATCGCCAGCTGTCAGCACCATCATCGCCATGCCGACACCCGACAGCAGGCGAACGGTGATGTCGCCGATGTATTGAACCAGTTGCTGTACGGTGAACTGAACGACTGATGGTAAGATGAAGACTTCAGATTTCAAGATCATCAGCACAACCGCACCGATGAAAACCATTTTCAGCAGGGCCTTCAGCGCTTCGACGACCGCACGCAAGGAGAAGATCCGCTTGAATCCCTCTAGCGGATTCAATTTTTCGATCTTTGGGCTCAAAGCATCTTCCACGTTCAGCAAACCTGTTTGCACGACGGTGGAACCGACACCAATCACCGCGCTAATTCCTAGAACTGGCGCGATCAGAATAAACAGCTTCCCGCCCGCCATCTTCATTGCTGTAAACAAGTCGCCATCGCGAACGGCCGCGACCATATCGCCGCCCATGGTGTGACGGAAGACATCCATCAGTTCCGAGAAGAAAAAGCGGCTCAGCATAAAGATCGAACCTGCGCTGGCCAACAAAAGCAAAGCACTGCCCAGCTCTTTCGAGTGGACAACCTGACCCTGCTTGCGAAATTCCTCTCGCCGCGTGTCCGTTGCTTCTTCTGTCTTTTCCTGTTCTTCGTCAGCCATTACATCACTTTCACAAACTGCATAAAGCGTTCAGCCATCAGGTTCAGAAGCCCATTCATCTCACCAAAAAACAGTGGCAGCGTGATGATCATCACCACCAGACCCAACATCAAAGTCACTGGCATGCTGGTCACCAGAACATTGATCTGCGGAACCGCCCGGCCGATAATGCCCATCGCGATGTTCGTCATAAAAATCGCAACCAGAATTGGGGCAGCCATTTTCAGCCCAGCTACAAACACATCTTGAACGATTGTGGTGATTCCAGCGAAGGAAGCGGACTTGACCGCAATCGCCGCGACCGGCGCGATCTCGAAGCTTTGCACCATTCCCTGAATGAAAACGTGGTGGCCATTGATGGCCAGGAAGAACAAAGTCGCGATCATCATTTCGAATTGCTCGACAACGCTGCTTTGTACGCCCAGGGTGGGATTGAAGATCTGTGCTGACGACAGACCGATTGACATGCTGATCAAGTCACCGGTGATAGTGACGGCAAAGAAAAACATGCGCATCAGGAAACCCAGCGCGAGACCGATAAACAGCTCGCGGGTTGCCAAGAAGATCAACTGATCGTTGATATTAATGAGATCGATGTTTTGGAATTTCAAAGTCGGGAAAACGATCATGCTCAGCACCAGGCTCAGCAAAACTTTCACAGGTACCGGGACGTTGTTGGAACCAAAGACAGGCCAAGCGATCACGAAAGCCAAAGTGCGAAAAAGCACCAAAGCAAACGCGATGATTTGTCCTTCTGGAAAATGGTCAAAGCCCGGTAGCACTTTTCATCACTCCCTGACAAAAGTTGCGATATTTTCGAACAAGTTCGTCGTGTAATGAGTCATCACATCCAGCATCCAAGGGCCCGCCAGAACAATGACCACTGCGACCACCAACATTTTCGGAATAAAGGTCAAAGTCGCCTCGTTGATCTGAGTCAGTGCCTGAAAGATACTGACTGCCAGACCGATCACCAGGGCCGACACCAAAAGCGGTGCCGACAGCATGGCTGTCGTTTTCAAAGCGTCTTGTCCCAACTGGATGATCAAATCTTCCGTCACCCGACACCTCTTCCTTATCCGAAGCTTTTGACCATGGAACCGATCAAAAGCGCCCAACCGTCGACCAATACAAACAACATGATTTTAAAAGGCAGAGAAATCACTACTGGTGGAAGCATCATCATTCCCATCGCCATCAAAACGCTGGCCGCAACCATGTCGATGATCAAGAATGGCAAAAAGATAATAAAACCGATTTGAAAGGCTGTTTTCAGCTCTGAAATCACGAAAGCCGGAATCAAAGCCATGGTCGGAACTTCCGCCAGGTTTTTTGGCTTTTCAATTTTCGCCAAACGTACAAACAGCGATAAATCCTGTGGACGAGTCTGCGTGAACATAAACTTTCGCAACGGCGCCAAAGTCTCTGTCAGCGCTTCCTCTTGATTGATCTTGCCGGCGATATAGGGCTGAATGCCCTTTGTGTTCATCTCGGTAAACGCCGGACCCATGATAAAGAAAGTCAGAAACAAGGCCAATCCCACCAACAATTGATTGGGCGGCATCTGCTGCACACCCATCGCCTGGCGCAGGAAAGACAAAACGATGATCAAGCGGGTAAAGCTTGTCATCATAATCAAAATCGCCGGTGCCAAAGTCAGCACCGTCATGACCAAGATGATCTTGATCACGTTGACCACTTCTGCCGGATTGTCGACCGATTTAAATCCCAGATTCACCTGAGGCAGCGTCACCTGAGCAAACACTGGAAGACCGATCAACAATGTGAAGAGGAAGATCCATTTTTTCACTCGAGAGACCTCATGTTTTTCAGTTTTCCTGAAACGATGTCTTTGATACCTGAAATTGAAAATTCGTCTTTGTTCTCACCGTCATCAGCAAATTGAGCCGGCTGAGTTTTCTTGGCAAAAACGGAATGAAATTCTTTAGGTGAGTCTTCTGGAATGTCTTCGTCCAGCAAGGACAGGGACTTCAGCATCGAAATGTTCTGGTCGGTGATACCGATCAAAATCGATTCTCCCGCCACGCGAACAATTGCCAAAGACTTCTTCGGACCCAGGTAGTGCTGAGTCAGAACTTTGATTTGAGTCGCCTGGCTTTTTGGATTCTGGAACTTGTATTTACGAAGCAGGAAGTACGCCGCACATCCCAAAACGCCGACGATTGCAAACGAGAGAATGATCTTAAAAATCGGGTTCTCACCGCCGGCCGCTTTTTTGTTGGTGTCCAGATTGACTGGAATTTCGCTTTCCTTCAGATCTTTTGTTGCCGTCACCTTGGCCTGCGCCGATTCAACAGCAACAGCTGCAGCCGATTCGCCGGCTGGCGCAACAACACCGATTTCCGTTTGGGGAGAAACAGCTTCGGTTGTCACCGTCGCGACTGTCGTCGCAGCAGATTGCGCAGTTTCAGCTTTCGCCTGCAATCCGATCATCAATAAGAAAGAGAAAATCCACTTTGTCACTGCAAACCTCTACTTCAATTGCTCGACGCGCTCTTTGGTTGAAATGATATCCGTCAGACGAACACCGAACTTTTCGTTCACCACCACGGCCTCGCCGCGGGCAATCAGTTTGTCGTTGACGAAAACTTCCATCGGTTCACCGGCCAGCTTGTTCAATTCCAGAACGCT
>CBIHPB010000154.1:0-8565 GCA_966211485.1 uncultured Bdellovibrio sp. | reverse complement strand
CGCTTTGCAGAATGACCACGCAAGTAGCTGTGTCACGTTTCGCTCATTCGATCACGAAGGCATCCAAACAAACCGCGACCAGTTCCTCGGGGGCCGAAGGGCCTGCAATCCGTTCAGACTTCTCGATCAACTCTAGAATCAGATTGCGGATGCGGTTGAAATCAACCCGGGTCATTGTCTGCAAATTGGTGAAATGAAGCGAGGATTCGGAGGGGGTTTGTGCATCCAAAAGTGCGCGCTGACGCCAGTTCAAGTGATTCCAATGGGCCAAAGGCGACCTTCGATCCACGTGCATGGCCCCCGTTAGATATTTGTAACCTTTTATCGTGCGCTCGAGAAATCCCGCCGCGGTCAACGTTTCCAAACAGGTTTCGGTCACGGATTCCGGAAGCGAAAACTTGCGTGAGACCGAGGCCACTGTATGGGATCCGGGCAGGCTGCACCAAAGGTGAATGGCCGACCAATACCAGGCTGAAAAATACAGGGTCTCGTCGATTCCCTGCTTGGGTTGTGGACGCTGAACTTTATCACGCACTTCCGACTGTTCGGATTTCAGTTTGTTCAAGCGAACTTGGAGATATTGACGAAGGCCTGTGTCCTGACAGCGATCCCAATCCACCAAGAGAAGAAAATACTCTTGCTCTTCCGGCTTCAGACGCAGCGCTTGTGAAATTTTGAAAGCGTAGTCTGGCGTTAACTGAAGCTTTGTATTCAGTACTCGCGAAAGATAAGAACGCTGACAATCTATCTTGCGACAAATCTGACTCATCAATCCGCGATTTTCGGGATTCGTCAGAAGATTTTCGAGAAACGATTTGTAGGTTTTAAATTGAAAAACTGAGGTTTTTTCCATGTTTCAATTTATTAAACAATTTGAATCAATGTTGACAACATTTATATTTCGCTCGGGAATCTTTCTCATGTAACTTGCGTTTGACCGATATTCGACTTAACGGATATCACTTCGGAAGGAGTTCGAAATGAAAACCACACTACTCACAGCACTGACTTTTCTCAGTCTCTCGGCCTGGGCTGGTCCCGGCGTCAGCAGCGGTGATGAACAGCCCTCAAGCACGCAAGATTACACTTGCACGGACGAGCGCATTGAAGATGCTCGAATGACTGCCAACTTCATTGATGTCTTTGGCGCGCAACCCATGGTCCAGTTCTCGATCCCTGAGGGCGAAACCACTGTCGACACTCGAATGGGTTTTTGCTACCGCCCTGAAGACTCGGACGAGTTCTATTTGAAATGCGCAGTTCCGACTCGTTATGGAATTTATCAAGTCAGCCTGACTTATTTCGGTGGCCCCGAATTGCATGGAACCATTCGTTTGATGGAAAGCAATCAATCAACGATCGTACTTCCTTGCAAAGGCACTCAGCACACTGAACACTAATTCTTGCACCGATTCTGGTTCCCAAAATGCAAAAGGCCGATCCCTACGAAGGATCGGCTTTTTTGTTTTCTTAAGCTCTATTTCGAATTTTTCAAAACTTACATATCAAGACCGCAGTTTGTCACTGCCGGCAGATTGAAGTCTTTCTTCTCCGTCTGAATTTCTGCAGCTGGAGAGCAGCGGAAGATTCTTGCACGACGATAATTGTCCCAAAATTCAACAGACTCGAGACTGTATCGGCTCGCCAATGCGTTCAAAGTTTCCATTTTATCAAGCTGAAGTCCCACGAAGCGATAAACACATTGAGTCTTCATCCATGGCCCATAGCAAGTCGCCTCACCCAATGAACCCACCAATTTTCGGACCAAGACGCCACCTGCGCCGACATATTTTTCGGTCTCGGCCATTTCGATTAAAATATTTTTCCCCGTCAAATCCCAAGGAATTTGGAAAGACACTTGATCCAGCTGCCCTTCAGCCTCAGTGACCACATAATCGACTGCAAATGTGCGTGTCGCAACCGGAGTCGCCTCAGTGGATTCATCCGGCACGACAAAGTCTGCTTGATACTTGGTGACATGGGTTGTGGCAAAAGCCATCGAGCTCAAAAGACCCAAAGCGACAGTCAGGGATTGAAACATGAAAGACCTCCAAAAAGAGTCCGATTGCTATCGCAAAATGGACTCCCCTGTCACGGCCTGCTTGGTTAAATTTCGACCAAGGCTCGCAGCTTGTCAGGATTTCTTTGCGCGTAAATGCGGCAGATTCGGCCGTCTTGAATTTCAAACGTCATCACCGAATCAAAAGTCCAGCTGCTGTCTGCAAGCCGGCGGGAAATAATAAATCCCGGCCGCGAATTCACCTGCGCGTACTCCATGCGAATATCCGCACTCTGCAAGGCCTTCGAGGTGTGAATGCCTTTAAAGAAATCAGCAATTTTAGAGGGCACGCGCAAAATCGCGTGCGAGGCCGAAACCTTGCCACCGCCATCCGCCCAAAACTCGGAATGCTCGTCCAAGATGGTCATCAAATCCTGATGATCCCCCCTTTTGGCCGAGGCAAAAAACCGCGTGATCAACGCTTCGGCATTCGAAGCTGGATTTTTAAATTTTGGCGCGCCGTCAGTCACCGCCTGACGAGCCCTTTGTGCGATCTTGCGACAGGCCTCTTCCGACTTTTCTAAAAATCCCGCGATCTCTTTAAATCCATAATCAAAAACTTCCGACAGCAGGAAAACCACACGCTCTTCAGGTGTCAGCTTTTCAACCAGCAACAAAAAGGAGGTGGTGAGACTTTCTGACAAAATCAAATTGCGATCCGGTGTCTCGCCACCGCTGAGCTGACTCCACACCTGCAGACTTTCCGGTACTGCGTCCGGCAGCCAAGTGCCGTGATAGTCTTCGCGCTTTTTATAGGCGAGCTTTAAATGATCCAGTCCTTTATTCGAACAAACTTTCGTCAACCAGGATTTGGGGTTTTCAATCGTCTCAGGATTGATCCGGACACACTCGATAAATGTGTCCTGCACAATATCCTCGGCCTCGGACAGGCTTCCTGTCATCCGAAACGCAAAGGATACCAGATAAGGCCGGTACCGGATAAAAAGAGGCTCCCATTTCTTCATAAAGCTGACTTCAGACGTCATATATTGAAGACGAGGCTACCCCTCAAAACGTGACATTTCTAGGGCATTTTCTTTTTTTATTTTTTCTTCTGTTCCCGGTCACGTTTGGCGGGGTCGGCTCGTCTTACTGATAACAAACGAAAACAAAGGAGAATTCAATGCAACCTCGTTTGAATTATTTTGAACACTCAAAAGCCATCGCCCACAAATTGATCGAGATGGGAAACCTCGTCCGCGAAAGCTCACTCAGCCGCACCATGATCGATCTCGTCAATATCCGCGCCTCGCAAATCAACGGCTGTGCATTCTGTCTGGATATGCACGTGAAGGAAGCGAAACTGCATGGCGAGCGCGAGCTGCGCGTGTACCACATCCCGATCTGGGAAGAGTCCCCACTTTTTACTGACAAAGAAAAGGCGGCATTTAAATGGACCGAGGCTTTGACAACGCTCACAGGTAAAATCGTGCCAGAAGAGACCTATCAAGAGGTGCGAAAGCACCTTTCAGAAAAAGAAGTCTCTGACCTCTCCTTCGCCATTGCGGCTATCAATGCCTGGAACCGTCTGAATGCGGGATTCGTGAATACACCTGGAAGCTATGATCAGATGTTCGGACTGGACAAAGCGGGCTTAAAGTAAGCGATGTTTATTTCACAAAAAGATCGATGCGAAATCGAAAGCCACCTTTGAGATCGCATTTCAATCCACCAGAAGAAACGCGGATTTTCGGATTCGCGTTTTTTTTTGAAATCACCTTTGGCGTGGATTTGAATTTATTCGCGGCTGAAGGAACCGGTGGTGGAATTAATTTTTCCGCCACGGCCGCTTCCAAGTCTTCTTGGAAAAGCGAGCGGTAGAGATTGCCAAATTCAGTCTGGCAAAGTTTGATTTGCTCGGCTGAGATTTCTTTGATTCCACAGTGATCGCAGAATAAAGCGACCTGCCTGAACTCGTCTGTTCCTTGATAAGCTTCGAGACCGGGATAAGCTTTTTCTGTCAAACAGCAGTCGCGGGAGGCTTGGTACATCCCCTGCTTTTGAATGTCTTTGCGATTGTCTTTGTATTCGTATTGATCCGCAAAGTTCATTAAATCCCGTGCACTGATCGGCGCAGCGATGGCTGCACCCGCCGACCCAGTCATCAGAAATAACAAACTAAGGCATCGGATCATGGCAGACCACTTCAATATTGTGGCCGTCTGGATCCCAAACAAAAGCACCGTAATAGTCCTTGTGATAATGCGGGCGAGGCCCTGGAGCTCCGTTGTCTTTTCCTCCATGCGCAAGTGCCGCTTTGTAAAACTCGTCGACCTGCTTTCGGTTTTCTGCACGAAAGGCCACATGCACATGTGGCTTTTGCGGGCTGCCTTCGCTCAGCCAAAAATCAGGCTTGGGTGGAACACCGAATCCGTACACGGCTTTTCCGTCCGTGTATTCTTTCGGGATCTCCATCATCAGCTTGTAGCCAATTGGGGCCAGCGCTTTTTCGTAGAAGGTTCGACTTTTTTCGGGATTTGAAATTTGCACGCCTGTGTGATCAATCATAGTGGGCCTAGTTTATTTTTTCACAGACAAATTGCAAGCACGGATTTTCAAATGACTCGTGCCGAATCTCATTCAACTCTTCAAAAACTGTAAGATTCTTGAAGTCGCCGCATCGTCATTTTCTCTGCCAGTTTTTCTTTTTAAATTGAGGATGTGGCAACGCGATCCCAAATCGCCAAGCCCACCAAGGAGGTTCCAATGAACAACCACCGCACCCTACGATTGGCCGCAAGTGCTGTTTGCTTACTCGCGACATTCGATTTCGCTTGGGCTGGAGGAATGAAACACCACTCAAAACAACCTCAAGCCTACGACTGGCAGATGCCAAGAGATCTCGACACCGATACACTTGGCGTCGATTTTTCACGCGAAACGGATCCGATGTACGGCTATGGCGTTGACGAATCCATGATGAGATCGCGTCGCACCGGAACATCAACATATGAAGAGCCAACAGATGTCGACACGGATCAACAAGGCGTTGACACCGACAGCGACTACAATTGGTAAGCCGGCCGGAACGCCGCCCTTCAATTGAACACGAGGTCTAAAAAAAGGCCTCGCGTTTGGTGTTTATTTCGAGTTTTCGGAAAACTGACGGATTTTATCGCTCAATTCCTGGGCACTGAGGCTTTGAATATAACGTTTTTCACCAGCTGTCAGAGCAATCTCCGAGGACTCGGAAATATCAGAGGAACCTGCCACGCAGTTTTCGCCGATCGTCAGGGATCTCTTTTCGTAGAACTTTGCATCGATCTTGATTTTCTTGCCGTCGACTTCGGCGATGCCAGTCGATTTATCAAAAGATGTGACCTGGCCACAGACATAAAACCGGTCAATACGAGCCTGGGAAACGGAACCAAGCCAAATCAACGTGGAAAAAATCAGCAAGCCTCTCACTTCGCTCCGGCCCCTTTTTCCAAATTCGTGACCTGCGCTGTCGTGCTTTGACCAGCGCAGTCCTGAGCCTTCGGACAGCCATCAGCCGTCTTCTCACAACTGACTGTCATGGCGACACCTTGCAGCTGCACCGTCGCACCCGACATTTTCGCTCGCCTGCAGGTCAAATCATAGTAGCAGCGCTTGGGATCTTCTTTGCGCTTCGGAATTTTGGCCAGCAGATCTTTCGAAAGATCACTGCACTGCCAGTACCGAATGTCCTCGTTCTCGTTTTTTCCGTCCCAAGCCGTTTTCGAGTAAAATGAATATCCCGTGCAGGTCAGATTTGGATCCAGCATTCGAACTTTGTGCTCGGCCTGAATTTTCCTCAGCATTTGCGACTGCGCGCGCTTGACCGCATACAACCGGGCCAATGCCGCCCGCGCGATATCATCTGAAGTTCCCGGCGTTTTAATTTTCGCTTCCAGATTCTCGATTTCAGCTTTGATGCCAGTAAATGTTGAATTCAAGGCTTTGCCGTACTCGCCGGCAGCGGTGTTGGCTGTCGCAAGATCTGATCCACTGATTCGCTCCCAAAACCTGGATATCCGAGGCATCTGCCGGTCTGTGAAATCCAATTTCGCAATCGCACTTTGCGCATCAAAAAATTCATCCGGCTGAGCAGGCTTGTACATTCTCATATACACATCCCGCTCGGAAGAACCGTCGCCAATGGATTCGAATTGTTTGAGATCGCCTTCAATCTGTTTGAGCTTTTGCGTGGCCTCACGGCCAGAAAGCTGTTCGCATTTCGCAGTCTCGTCCGCCCACGCCGACGAAACAAAAAGTCCCGAAAATCCGAACACCAAGGATAGAAGATAGCCTGTTGTTTTCATGTCCTTATTTTAAGCCGAAAACCGCCAGAAACCAGCATGGCATTTACCTAGACCCGACTAAAGAAAAGCTCATCGAGTCACCAATTGATCTGAACTTGAATCCAGCGACTGGCGCCAGAATGTGAGCGAATCTCAACGCGCTCATTTTGCTCGAGGCGCAAAATATCTCCCAGAGAAAAGTCCTGACCTGCAATGTCACTACGACCCGAGAGCAGGGACCAAAAAACCACTCGCGACTGCGCCTGAACGGTCTCGGTTTCAGAGATCTGCCGGATCTGCATCTCGGCCTTTACTTGAGCCCTTTGATAGATCAATCCCAGGTCTTCAACTGCATCTTTTAACAGTTTGCAGTCGATGGCATCCTCGCCCTTGAAGCGAAAAATTTCTCCAGGCCGAAGTTCCTTTTCATTGAGCCTGAGACCTGTCCCCTTGGTGACCGTTAACAGACGATCGCAGCCCACGAAGGCCGAGAAGGGACTAGCAGCGGCGATCCGTGCCGAGCTCAAACGCCAAATAAAATTTCCGGCGGCAACACTTGCATCCGCAGGAAAGATTTCAATCTCTGAGGTCACCCCGAGACCGTTTTTCCATGGCATTTTTTTAAAACTTGAAGCGCGAAGGATCTGCATCCCGAAATACTATCAATTAGCGCCGTTGGTTGGGTAGGCATAGACCGTCACGTCGGAGACCGTACCGTTGACAAAAGTGCAGCTCACCGTCGAAAAATCTCCCTCGCCCTGATAGGCCCCATAGTTTGGCGAGTACAAGCAGACCTCTCCGGTTTCACAGAGACCATTTTCATTGCCGGCAGCAAAGCCCACCAGCTCGATCGCGTTTTTCAGATAGGTCTTACTGTTCAGTGTAATCGTGTTCGATCCCGCCAAATCCGTCGGGCAAGCCAGTCCCGCATCCACAGCCCCGCTGGAAGTGGTCAAGCTGTTGCTGTGATTGAGAAGCAGCTGATCCAAAGCTTGAAGGCGCGAATCATAAATGCGGCCTGAGCCGGATGAAAATTTCCCGCGCGAAGTCGCCGATGGAAACAAACTGTCCTCGGGTCCGAAAGCCCGGTACCAAGAATCAAAGCTCATCCAATCCAAACTCGCCAGCGATCCTGCTGCCGGAAAGCTCACCGTTCCAGCTGTTGCGACCGATGTCGTTGCATCCGAATAGACAACACCCTTAATTACAGCACTTAAAGAAGAGGTGGCTGAAGAAATCGTGGCCGCCACTCCCCCACCCGCCGCGCAGCTTGCATCCAGGTCCGACGACGTCGCCGAGACATTGGTGCAAGCCGTGGTGTTGCCACTTAAAAAGAAATTTCCGCGCACTCGCAGTGTCGAGGTCGTGTCAAAAGCAATTCCAGTCGTGCTGCTCATGGCGGCGACTTGCGAAACGTAGGCTCCCGTGGTCGATCCGAAATTCACAGCGGCCGGATCGGCATTTCCTGCCAGAACATTGTGAAGCATGAAATTTGTCGAGGACCAAACATCCAACCCCTGCGAAGCAGACCCCACCACGGTGCTGGCCACCGCCGTGCAATCCGTGCAGGTGTCAAACTCGATCGAATAGCTGTCGTTATGCTGCGAAACCACTGAATTCAAATTGATATGATCGCCGGCCGCCACAAACAGACCTTGTGCCCCGTTTTGCACCTGCACCCGGCCGACGTTCACATAGGACGAGCTTTGCAGCTTCATACCAGCTCCGCTGGAGGCATTGGCAACCCGTGTATCCAGCACGCTGGATTTTTGAACCGTATCCAGCAAAATTCCATTTGTTGAAAAATTAGAAATCATTGAGTTCTGAATTCGGATGAACTTGGCCGTGTCCACCAAGATACCGTAGGCCGCCCGATTGGCTTCGCTGCCTGAGACCGCATTGAGATTGCCTTCGATCCAAAGGTAGTTCGAGTTCGTCGAGAAGATCAAACACTTGGCATTAGCCCCCGTGCGAGACCCCGTCGCCGAGTTGCAGTTGTTCGACGCCACATTGGCGTAAGCCATTTTCGCGCCCGATGCGGTCACCACGGCAATCTTGTCCGCTTCGATTGAATAGCCAGCCGATGCACGACTGCTGTTGAGAATATAAACCGTACCCGAGGTCGAAAGAACCTGCGTGGTGCCAGACACCGAGTTGTCTGGAAGCGCTGTCACCGTATTGCCCCACCACAGCGAGCTTGCCGATGTTTGCGAAGCGCCGGACGAGCGCAAGGTTACACTCATC
>CBIHPB010000153.1:0-8647 GCA_966211485.1 uncultured Bdellovibrio sp. | reverse complement strand
CTGGTGAAAAACTTGTCCTCTTGCTCGGACTGCTCGGGCGATCTCACCAAAATGAAACGAAAAGACGCTTATCTTTTGACGGCTGGCTATAACGCGGGTCATGGGTTCATCGCCGATCTGGTCAGGAAATCACCGGCCTCGATTCGCAACGCTTTCCCGCCTCCAGACGAATCGCGCGAGTACGTGCAAAAAATCGAACGTTGCCTGGGCTCAGGCTGGGAAACGACATTCGTCGAAACAAAACCGATGATTCAATCGACCAATCTTCGCCGAAAAAACAACATCAGAAGCCTTGAGCAAAAAATCGATTTTTCTCAACGGGTCTACGCTTCCAAACTGAAAGCCCACAATTCCGACGTCGCCAAAGAAGAACGTAGGCAAAAACTGTTAGCGGACAAAGAAGCAGGCATGAAAGTCTACGTTCCACCCAAGCAATCAATTCGCCCGAAGCCAACTGAGCCAGATGTGAAAGAGCAGCAAGACAAGATTGCCCACCTGACGGCCATGATCACGATCGACGCCAGCTAAACATATTCTCGCCGAATCAACTCGTTTAACGAGCGCTAAAAAAACGAAATAAAAGAAAATAAGTAAACGACTGACCTGATGAGTTAGTGTTGGCCCCAAACCTCGACAGAGCTTAGTCTCGATCCATGGCTCATCAATACCCAGTTCTCATTCGCGAAGCTCACTTGGATACTTTCGGTCACGTCAACAACGCGACCTACCTCGCTCTTTACGAGGAAGCCCGGTGGGAACTCATCACCAGCAACGGCTATTCAATGCAGGAAATCCACGCCCGCAAGCAAGGCCCGGTTATCTTAGAGGTGACTCTGAAATTTCAACACGAACTGAAACTGCGCGAGAAGATCACGATCACGACCGAAATGTTGGATTATGGAAAGCGCACGGGCCGACTGAAACAGCAGATGGTAAAAGCGGATGGGACCGTGGCAAGTGAGGCAGTGTTTGTATTTGGGTTGTTTGACCTGGAGAAACGCAAGCTGATTGAGCCCACGGCTGAGTGGAAGAAGGCGATTGGGTTATAAAACTAGCTTTTGAAAAACTAGCTGCGCTGTTTTTTGGTTCGGATCTTTGGTTTCACTTTATACATCTCAAGTCCATGCCACTCTGGCTTTCGCCTATGAGGGCTGTCCGTCCATGAGAGTGCACTTTTCCGGCCATCGTGGCCGGAAAACCAAAAATTCGGGGAAGATTAATTCGTTTTCTTTTGTTTTTTCTTTTTGACCGCGTGCCCGTCGAACCGAAGGTTCGCCTTTGGCGAAACGGCCAGCCGGCCGCGTTCACACGGAGCCCGAACCAGTCGAAGCAAATTCTAGATTACTTCAGCGCCTCACGGATATAAGCACTCGCCGTATCCATAAACCAAACCACAAACGCAATCACCACCACAATCGTGCCGACTTCCGCCCACATCGCCTGCGAAGAATATGTCTGCAGCAAGTATCCAATACCACCACCACCGACGAAACCAACGATGGTCGCCATACGGATATTGATATCCCAACGATAAACCGTGAAGGAAATGAACGGCAAAATAACCTGCGGAACGATCGCAAACCAAATCGTCTGAATCAGATTCGCACCAGTCGACTGAATTCCTTCGATCGGGCCATCATCTACAACTTCAACGATTTCCGAGTACTGTTTGGTGAGAGAAGCGATCGAGTGAATGAACAGCGCCATCATTCCTGCAAATGGACCGATTCCCACCCACACGGTGAAGATAATCGCCCAAATGAAGGCCTCAATAGAACGGGTCACGTTCAGGAAGGTTCGCACAAGCATATAGATGGCGAAAGCCGCTGGATGCTTCATGATATTTTTCGCGGCAAAGAAACACGCGACGAAAGCAATCGGGATCGCCAGGCTTGTTGCGACGAAGGCCAGGAACATAGTTTCGATCATCATCAAAACCGCGCGAGGCAGGATCGCCCAGTTTGGTGAGGCCAGGCTTTTGAACAGACGCATGGTCGGATAGAAGCTTTCTTCATCGACCAGTTTCACAATGGAAACTTTCGTGACCGTCAGCCCGACAACCATCGTGACTACGATAAAGATCAAAAGCTGCCAGCCCCAAACAGATTTTTTCCAGGACTCTTCTTTGGCTTGCGCTTTCTTGTGTGGAGGTTCGAAAACCACTTCACCCAATGTTTTTTGGCCGGCTTTGTTCAGCACGTAGCTCAAAGCACCCGATCCGACCAAAGCGGCAAAGAATACCACGGCGTTTCGGCTTAGGTTCAACATGTCCTCTTCCGTTGGAGAGGTGAACACGAAAATAAAAACGCAGATCAGGTAACCGAAGATGATCGCATCAAACAGGGTTCGTTTTGTGACAGAAGATCGCATGGTGTGGGCTCCTAGTTGATGTGAACTTCTTTAGCGCCTTGGCCGTAGATCTTTTCGAACCAAGCTTCGTTGATTTCTTTTGGGTCGCCTTCAAACACGATCTGGCCGCCCTTCATCGCAATCACGCGGGTCGCATACTGACGTACCAGGCTCAAAAAGTGAAGATTGGCGATGACGGTGATGCCCAGCTCTTGGTTCACCTTTTTCAGATAATCCATGACGGTGTGGCAAGTTGCGGGATCCAGTGAAGCCACTGGCTCGTCGGCCAAAAGAACTTCCGGTTGCTGTGTCAGTGCGCGGGCAATCGCCACACGCTGCTGTTGACCACCAGAGAGATTGTCAGCACGCATTTTCGCCTTGTCGGCGATTCCGACCAGAGAGAGATATTTCATCGCGTCTGCTTGGTCCTTTTCAGTGAAAAAGCCAAACATGGATTTCAAAGTATCAGTCACACCCAATCGTCCCATCAACACGTTGCTGACAACGGTGTGACGTGGAATCAGATTGAAATGCTGGAAAATCATGGCCACGCGTTTTCGCAGACTGCGAATGTCACTGCCACTTTGAATTTGGGAGATGTTCTTCCCGTTCAGAAGAACTTCGCCTGACGTTGGATCGTGCAGGCGATTCAAACAGCGAAGCAGGGTCGATTTGCCAGAGCCACTGAGCCCGATAATCACCAAAAACTCTCCCCGCTTCACATCGAAACTCACGCCTTTTAAAGCCTGAGTTCCGTTCGGGTAAGTTTTGATCAAGTTGCGGACCTGTAGGATATTCTCGGTTGTTTTCTCTGACATGCGCCCCTCTCGCTGTTTCAACTTCAACTACTAAATGTCTGGATTACTTCTTCGCTGTCAGTTCTTCAGCTGACTTGCCAAGCGACTTCAACATCGCACGTACTGGATCGTAGTCCGCATCCGTTGCTGGACGCAGATCTGTGTAGCTGTAGATGTTTTTGAAAGCTGTCAGACCTTCTGGAGTCTTGATGAACTTCACAAAAGCTTCCGTGATCGCCTTCTTCATTTCTTCCGGCATATCTTTGCGGAAAACGATTGGATCGTTTGGCACGTTTTCAGACAGCTCGACGATTTTGATTTTCTTTTCAACGTCTGGGTACTGAGTCTTCACCAGGCGACGAGCATCTTGGATTTCGCCTTCAGCAGGAGGCGAGTAGAAAGTCGCTCCACCATCAACTTGACCTTGGTAGATCATGGAAACAACAGAGTCATGTTTCATGGCGAAAACTTCTTGTCCCGGTTTGATGCCCTTATCATTCAGAACTTTTTTAGGAAGCAAGAAACCAGTTGTGCTGGCAGGATCCACAAACGCGATCTTTTTACCGGCGAAGTCAGCCAGAGTTTTGATCGGTCCGCCTTCTTTGGCGATGAACTGCGCTTGATAAGTCGCAGAGCCATGACGAATCGCTGTCAAACGAGCTTCAACACCGTATTTCTCGTTGGCCAAGATGTAGCCAAAAGTGTTGATGGCAGCCACGTCCGCACGCTTCGATCCGAAAGCTTCAACAACTGCGATGAAACTTGCTGGAATTGCTGTTTCGAATTTGTAGGGAGTGTTGGCTTCCAACCAAGCTTCGATCACTTTCGAGTTTGTCTCGATGACCTTCGCATCAACCGAAGGAACGAAGAACAATTTGACCGGGTTTTTCTCGGATCCGAGCTCACCTTTGTCGATGGTGCAAGCAGAGATCATCAGTGCCAGGCTCATGCCCAGAACTAGCTTCAGGGTATTCATAAAGGCTCCTTTTTGAGAGTGGAAATTGGACGGTGAAGATGTAGCAAAGAAAGCCTCGCTTTCCAAGCTTCTCTTAAGACGGCGGAGACGAAGGCGATCGGCCGTTCGGAACCGAACGAAATCCTCACGGGGTCCGAAGCTCAGCTGCCTTGCCTTTTGGTGAAAATTCTGGCTGAATGGACCCCACATGACGCAACCCGGTCAATATCTTGAGAGAATCCTGACGGAAATAACCAATTTTGAGGCCCAAGGGCATCAGGCGCTGGCCGTTTTCGACTTGGATTCGACCCTTTTCGATGTCAGCCCCCGCCTGAAAAAAATTCTCCATAACTTCGCCGTAGAGCCTCGAAATCAGGCACTTTTCCCTGAAGCCTGCGAAATTCTCACCAAGGCCGAGACCTATCGGACCGATTGGGGGATCAAAAATGCGGTGATCCGGGCCGGTCTTGACCAGCATCACCCCGAATTTCACCAGGCTTTGAAGGACTTTTGGTTCCACCATTTCTTCTCGAACGAATACCTAGATTACGATCTTCCCTACGAAGGCGCTGTCGAGTTCGTGCAAAAACTGGCCGACATCGGCGCCGACATCGCCTACCTCACGGGCCGCGATGTTCACCGCATGGGCCAAGGCTCGCGCGATGTCTTGCTGAAGTGGAACTTTCCTTTGGACGACAAGCAGTCGACCTTGGTTTTGAAACCGCAAAAGGGAATGGACGATGCCGAGTTTAAGTCCGACTGGTTCCGCGATATTCCCACTGGTCGCTATGAGAAAATCTGGTTCTTCGAAAACGAACCGGTGAACGTGAATTTAGTTCGCGAAAAACATCCGCATGTTGAAATCGTGTTTTTCGAAAGCACGCATTCGGGAAAGGCCGAAGCTCCGACCGATCTGCCGCGCATCTTGAATTTCCTGATCCAAAAAGGCGGCCCTTAGTGGGACTGACGTTGGTCGCCACTCCGATTGGCAACGATCAGGATATCAGCGCTCGCGCCCTCGAGCTTTTGAAGTCCGTGGACGTGATTGTTCTGGAAGAGTTCAAAGAGTCGACCAAATTTTTGCGTGCGCATGGAATTTCCGGCAAAACTTACGAGCAATTGAATGAACATTCGACGGCCGAGGATCTCAAGCGTCTGACGGATCTGTGCGAAAAACAAAATATCGCCTTGATCACGGATTGCGGGACCCCGGGGTTTTGCGATCCAGGTGCGGATCTGGTCCGTGAATGCCGCAAGCGAAAAATTCCGGTGCGAACTTTCCCCGGAGCTTCAAGCCTGATGGGGCTTTTGTCTTTATCCAGCGAACGCCTTGATCAATTTGTTTTCCGCGGATTTGTTCCAGCGGAAAATGAAGCTCGCAAACAAGCTTACCTGGAACTTCAGAAAGAATCGCGCGCCATTGTCCTGATGGACACCCCTTATCGCTTTCAAAAAATGTTAGGCGAAACGGCCGAATACTTTCCCGAGCGTAAAATTCTGGTGACCTTGGATCTGACCCAAGAGACTGAAAAGATTTTGGAAGGAACCCCGGCGCAGGTTTTGAAGTCCGAGCTTCCAGCTAAAGCCGAGTTCATGCTTCTGATTTACCCTCGAAAGACTCGATGATCCGTCTTCCAATCGACTCGCAACTCGATGCCATTCTTCAGAGTTTAAAATCACATCGCAATTTGGTTTTATCTGCGTCTCCTGGCGCTGGAAAAACGACCAGATTTCCTCCGCGCCTGTTAGAATTGACCGATAAAAAAGTTTTAGTCTTGGAACCCCGACGAATCGCCGCCGTTTCGGCTGCCGCCCGAATTGCGGACGAGCAAGGTTGGAAACTGGGCGAGCAAGTGGGCTATCAAATCCGTTTTGATTCGAATTTTTCTGCCTCCACTCGATTGATTTTTTTGACGGAAGCCTTGCTGAATCGAAAAATTCTGGCCGATCCCGAATTGAAAGATGTCGGCATTGTGGTACTGGACGAATTTCACGAGCGATCCCAGCATGTCGATCTCGCCTTGGGACTGCTGAAGGAAATGCAGGAGCTCTCTCGTCCGGATCTCCAAATCGTCGTGATGTCAGCAACCCTGCAGGCCGAACCCATCGCGCAGTTTCTGGGCGAATCCGACCAAGTCGAAGTTCCAGGCCAAAGTCATCCACTTGAAATTATCTATTCAAAGACAGCTCAGAAACTTCAGACCGGTTTCGAATTTATAGAATCCGTCACGCAGATGGTTCCGACAGCGATGTCAGGTTTAAAATCGGGCGAGCATCTGCTGGTTTTCCTTCCCGGCGTCGGCGAAATCGAAAGATGTGCAGAAAAGCTAGAGCCCTGGGCCCGAGAGAAAAAGCATAAAATTTTGAAGTTGCACGGCAATCTTTCTCTCGAAGAACAAAAAGAGGTGCTGACGCCGACAAACGAGAGCAAAATTATTTTGGCGACCAATATTGCCGAAAGCTCTCTGACCATTGATGGTGTACGGGTCGTTTTAGACTCGGGCTTGCAACGTCGCTCATCAATCCATCCAAAAACGGGATTTCCTAGTCTGGAGATCGCGCGGATTTCTCGCTCGTCGGCGACTCAGCGTTCAGGCCGTGCAGCCCGCCAGGCCCCGGGGCGATGTTTCCGGCTGTGGAGTCAGTTGGACGAGCTTTCCATGCCTGTCGAGGAAACGGCCGAAATTTTGCGCGTCGATCTCAGTGAGGCTTTGCTATTTTTGGCTTCGCAGGGTGTGCGAGATTTTATGGGCTTTACCTGGTTTGAACATCCAGCCCCTGACCAAATCCAAAAATCGCAGAAGCATCTGAAAGTTTTAGGTGCGCTGACAGCTTCGAATGAGCTGACCGATCTCGGTCGCAAGCTTCTGAAATTTCCACTGCCTCCCCGTCTTGGAAAATTGCTTCTCACCGCCGAATCCATGGGAATCGGAAAAACCGGAGCGGACCTGGCTGCGCTTTTGCTTGAGCGCGATATTTTGGGAAAACGCACGATGGATTCTCGAGATGAGTGCGACTTGTGGCTGCGGCTTGAGCTTTTGCGATCAGGGTCCTACCGAAATGTCGACAGGGCCAGTGCTCAACTTCAAAAACTGATTGCTGGCGGGTCCAAGCCTGCGACGCTGGAGCAAGTTCGCAAGCTTTTGCTGGCGACTTTTTCGGATCAGCTTTGCCGGCGCCGTAAATCCGGCGAACCACGCGCTGTGATGATCGGTGGACGAGGTGTGACGTTAGAGCCTACATCCCAAGTCCGCCAATCCGAATTCTTTGTGGCCCTTTCCGTGATGGAGGGACTTTCCTCGTCTGAAACGCGCGTCAGCCTTGCCTGCGGAGTGGGAAAAGATCATCTGCTTCAGTTGGGGAAAACGGAAACCAAAAGCTGGGTCGAGTTTGATGACAAATCCGAAAAATTTCTTCAGCAAAGTGCTCAAAGTCTTACATTGCCGGATGTGGGATCGCTGCCATTGGCCGATGTTCGTTCACAACCAGCGAAAGCAGATGAGATTCAGGAAAAGCTGGGCGAGATTGCCTTTGAGCTACGCGAAAAGATCTTTCAGAAAAATGAAAAGCTTGGCGGCTGGTGGCAGCGCTATCAAATTTGGCTGAAAGTCAGTGGCGAAGTCTCATTGACTGATCAACAGCTGCAGGAAGTTTTCTCAGAGGCCAGCTTCGGAGAAAATTCACTGGCCGCTTTGTATGAAAAAGATCTGGTCTACTTCTTTGAAGCGAAGATTCCAGGTCCCGCCCTCTCTCGATTTCATTCGGAATGTCCGGAATCTTTGGTTGTACCCAGTGGCTCGCGTATTCGCTTGAACTACTCGGGCGCGAATCCTTCGTTGGAAGTGCGTCTACAGGAAGTCTTTGGCTGGAGCGAGACTCCGAAGATTGCTCGCGGCCAGCTGCCACTGACAATGGTGCTGCTCGGACCGAATTATCGGCCCGTTCAGGTGACTCAGGATCTTGCTAGTTTTTGGAAGAATGGATATCCGGAAGTGCGGAAGGAAATGCGCTCGCGATATCCCAAGCACAGCTGGCCTGATGATCCGCTGACGGCCCCAGCTCAAGCCAAGGGCCGTCCTCGACAATAAAGGCTGCGCTCGCCAGACAATTTATTTTTTCGGTTCGCTGATTGGCACTTTGATCAGAAACGCGGCGCCGATCACCAACAAAATCACCACACTCAGAATCGAATAGCGCGGATCTTTTGAAATCAAACTGACGATCGCAACCAATGTCGGTCCCAACACGGCTGAAAACTTTCCGAGCATATTGTAAAACCCGAAGAACTCGCCCGATTGCTCGGACGGAATCATCCGGCCAAACACAGCCCGGCTGCTACTTTGAATCGGACCTTGCACCAGCGAGATCACAACAGCCAAAGCAAAGAATTCCCATTCGGTCGACATCTGAAAGGCAAACAGGGTGACGAAAGTGTAGACTCCGATGCAGATCAATAGCGATCGCTTGGCACCAATTCGATCGGCAAACGCGCCAAACACCAAAGTCGCCGGAAAGCCCGCTACAGTGGCGCTTCGCTGGTATCGGG
>CBIHPB010000152.1:0-8723 GCA_966211485.1 uncultured Bdellovibrio sp. | reverse complement strand
CTGTGAGATGCGGCTCGACGGCGACGGTTCGTTGCTGGATATTTTGATTCAAAGCAGTCATCACCGAAATCACGATGACCAAGGCACTGACGGAGATCGAAAGCCCGATCACGGTCAGCCAAGAAATTTTCTTCACCAAGGCACCGGCCCTTGGCGAGAATAAATATTTTCTGAAAAATTCCAGGAACATAGGGATCAGGCTATCGAAGCTGGTCCCTATTTGTCAGCAGGTCTTTCGCTGCTTGGTAGGCGTTTTTTGCCCTTTGATGACTTTGCTTCTTCTTCGCGCACTTCCTCAGCATTGCCTTTGACGAAGAATGACTTTTCCATAGCCTTAATCAACACCACGGCCTCGTCCAAGGCTTCCAGAGCCCTGCGGCTGGCAGCCGGCAGATCCGGTGCGATCTCAGCCAAGGCCGGGATCACGACTTTAAATTCTTCTGTCAGAAGTGCCAAATTGCCGACAAGCTTTGTCATGTCTTTTGCCATCTGCGGCGCCTGACGATTCATTTCCGGAATGATGTGATTGAGCTCGCGAGTCGTGACCGCCAATTCCTTCAGAACCACACCTAAGTTTTCATCCTTGGTGGCCTGTTTTGACATTTTAATCACTTCCATCGACATGACGTTTAAGTTCTTCAGCAAAGGCTCGATGCGGTCGAAGGCATTGATGAAAGCTTGCGTACGATTTTTATCCAGGAAGGCTTCGGCCAAGACCTTCAAGTTGTCCATCATGCCGCCCATGGTTTTCAGATAATTTCCCAGATCTCGTCCGCCCATCACGGTCAAAAGATCCACGCTCTCTTCTGAAAGCATCGCTGTACCTGCTGGCAATGTGGCGGCGGATTCGCCACCGACGGAAATATCCAAAACACGGTCACCGATCACGAAGGGACGGATCAATTGTGCGACCGAATCGGTTTTCACTTTGGAACCGAATTTACTGAGAACATGGAAGCGAACCAAAACGCGGTTGTCCGAGGTCAGCTCGACATCATCCACCCCACCGGCTTTCAGACCTTGGATTTGAACGTTGGTGCCCGGGTGGATTCCATCACCTGTCACAAACGAGGTCGTCCAGTAGATTTTCGATTCGAACCAGCCCTGTTTCACCGCCACACTGACCAGCGCCACAAAAAATCCGACGATGGTGGCGGCGACAAACAGGCCCGCGATTCTTTCAAACTTATTGAACTTAATATGATTCATAAGCTCACGACTTTCTTCTCCCCATCCGAGACTTCTGTGTAAATGGTCCCGCAGTCGATGAAGATTTCATTGTGCGGCAGACAGTTCATCAGTTGCTCGTCGAAGGAACTAATAAAGACATGTTGGGCTTTTTCGCGTTTGCGAAGTTCTTGAACACAGTCAAAGTATTTCAAAATCTGATCTTGCCCCAAACCGACGCTAGGATCGTCGAGCAGCAAAATCTGCGGCTCCATCATCAAGGCGCGAATCAGGCACGTCATCTTGCGAACGCCACCTGGAACCATGGACGGACGCTGGTTTGCGAATCTGGCAATGCCGAAAATGCGAAGGTAATCAGCCGCCCGGTCATCGGCTTCTGGTTTCGAGCAGACTTTATGATAGACCAGCGGCAAGGTGATATTGTCCATCAGGGTTCGGTTGTGCAAAAGACCACCGAAATCAAATCCGTAGCCGATGCTCATGCGGTATGGAAGAAATTCTTCGAAAGACATTTCCGCGACGTTGACATCATTGATCAGATATTTTCCTTTTTGAGGTGCGATCAAGCCGGCCATCAATTGCAACAATGACGAGCGGCCCGCGCCCGAAGAGGCTTTCACCCACACCGTTTGGTTCAATGGGAATTCAAAGTCGACTTGTTCGAACAAGGGATCCTGTCCTTCGTATGAGAAAGTCAGGCCTTCAAATTTCAAACTTTGGATCTTCATAGAACCCCCAATTTCATCAGCTGGCTGAGATAGAACAAAGATGTGACCGTGAGATTAAAGATCACGACATAGATAATTGAATTGACCACCGCCTGGGTGGTGACGATCGGAACTTCGGTCGGACTGCGTTTCACCGACAGACCTTGATAGCAGGACACGACGAAAATAATCATTCCGCTAAACGTGTTTTTCAGAAGGAACAGCCAAACGTCTTCAAACGCAAACGCATTGGCCAAAGAATCCAGATAAAAACTGGTTGGCAGATCATGCAAAAGTTTTGTCAACAAGAAGCCACCCAAAAGCGCCATCGACGTAAAGTAAAATGAAAGACAGACCACGCTGATCACGCCGCCCACCAAACGTGGGAAGACGATAAAGCTCAGTGGATTGATGCCCATGGATTCCAGTGCTTCGATCTCGCGATTGGCGCGCATGTTTCCGACTTCAGAAGCCACCGCAGTTCCTGATCGTGCGATGACCACCAGAGCTGTCATCAAGGGGCCAAGTTCGCGAACGATGATGGCGACCAAAAGATTTCCGATCATCTGCGTGCCGCCAAACAAATGCAGGTTTGACGAGCTTTGCAGGATGACGACTCCACCACTGGCAAGCGCCAAGACAGTGATCAGTGGAAGGGCTTGAAAGCCGGTGAAATAAATTTGGGCTGAGATCACGGAAAAAATCGTGCGCATGCCTTGCGCTTGATCGCGCAAAGTTGCACGCAACGACAAATACACCATCAAGAGAACTCGGACGGTGTACTCGACATTGCTTGTGACTGTTCGACCAAGACGGTCAATAGAACCCCAAACCATAAGGATTTTATCGGTTTAAGGTTGCTTAAAGTTGATTCAAGGAAAGGCTAGTTTCTCTCTCAAATTTGTGAAGAAAAACTAATATGCCCAGATGCTGTAGAAGAGAGATTTTACGACTTCAGTCGAGATCTCCCACATGGAAATTTCCGGTCTTCCACTGCTCACAGCAAACGGAAGAAGTTGAATGCTGGGCGGATAAGCAGCCTGGAAGGTTTGAAGGGCTCGGTACATGTGCAAGTTCGAAGTCACCAGGGCCACATCCCGACAAGACAAGGCCTCGACAATCGGAAGCGTCTGCTGAGCATTTCCATAGGTCGTGGTCGAGCGCCGGTCCAGGACGACGTCTTTTTCTGAGATATCGCCATAAAAAGTCCAGAGCGGAAAGATATCGCGAAAGTTCGCATTCGGAAACACACCCGAGATCACCAACTTCTTCACCTGCCCGCGCGAGAGCAAATCCAAACCTTCGCGCACGCGATTGGGCCCGCCGGTCAGAACAACAGCGCAGTCGGCATTGATATCATCGGTCCATGCGTTGATTGGCTGCTGGGAAATTCGGCGGTATTCGCGGCCAAAGGCGACCGCGAAGAAGATCAAAAACAAAACAAAGAAAAACAAGGGGCGCTTCCGCCAAGGTAACTTCATCGGTGTTAGGGCCGATTACTTCGTCGCGATCACTTCGATTTCGACGTTCACACCTTTTGGCAGTGCTGCCACTTGCACAGTCGAACGAGCTGGCGGCTGCTCTTTGAAATAGCGGCCGTAAACTTCGTTCACCGTCGTGAAATCACCCATGTTGGTCAGAAAAATCGTGGTCTTCACAACGTTTTGAAAGCTGTAACCAGCCGCTTGCAAAACGGCTTCGATGTTTTTCATCACCAATTCCGCTTGGCCTTTGATTTCGCCGGTGAAAACCTGATTGGTCTTTGGGTCCAATGGAATTTGGCCCGAGCAGAACAATGTGTTTCCGGCCTCGATCGCCTGAGAATAAGGACCGATCGGCGCTGGTGCGTTTTGCGTGAGAATGACTTTTTTCATATGCAATCCTTCTTTCGAAATTTCTTAGAAGTAGAAGACCATGCCGGCGTTCACGAATGACTCGCCCAGCGTGCGAAAACGAGTTTTACGAACAGTGGTGATCCCCATGCCCGTTTCAAAGTTAAATCCCAAACTTTCTAGGCCCGCCAGGAAAAATTCACCGCCGACAACGGCTGCAAGCTCGTAACCTGAATCTTTTTGGCTGGCGATTTCTTGATTGACCATGGCCACATGCCCACCGCCAAAAAAATTCATATTGTCTTCACGGAAAATAATGCGACGGAATCCACCCGAAAATGCAAATTTGGAATTGTTGTCTTCAGTGTCGACACCCAGCGAGCCCAAAAAACTGTAATCAGTCGATGGGTAATAGAAAATAGCGACGCTAGGAAGGCTCATGGTCACCAGCGAATTGCGATATCCAACGCCCAATCGGCTGGAAAGATCTTTCGCTTGTGCCACGCCTGTGACCATCGAACTGCACAAAAGAGCAAAGGTAAAAAGGGCAAAAAACAATCTCATTGTTGTCTCCGTCATAGATGAAAAGAAGGCCACTTTATTGAAGCGATTTGCTTTGGCCGAGGCAACAGAGAATCCATTTTCCTAATGATTTCGGCTAGGTGTCATAACATCGAGGATAGACAGAGCTCTGCAATTTGGTTAGCGTTATCGAAATTTGTCTAGAATGTGGGCCTGTAGCTCAGTTGGGAGAGCGCTAGCATGGCATGTTAGAGGTCGTCAGTTCAACCCTGATCAGGTCCACCAATTTCCCCTGCAACTCAAATATGAAACGAAAAATCCTGATTGGCCTTCTCATTTTAATTTTAATTTACATCGCCGCAAACTGGTTCATACCTCGATATTTCGTCGGCGTAGGCGTAGAAGGCCTTTTCAAAATTGGAAGCTGTCTTCGAGATGATGAATTTGGAGTCACCTATCGAGTTCAAGGAACAGCCAAGAACCGAACCTACGCCGAAGTCATCATCAGCGAGAAATATCCAAGTCAGGACAAATACAAGCTCGGATACGTTGAACTGCTTTTCTCGAATGCAAATCCGCAAAAGCTCTACGCGATTCCCTGCCCCTAAATTTCCTAATTCTTCGCCTTCACCTTCGCCAGCTGAATGAGCAGCTCCTGATCATGAAGCTCTTTCACCAAGGCCCCATGGTTGTCATGAAGCGCATGCAGCTTGACCAGTTTCTGGTCCCGGCTTTTTTTGGGTTCAACCATCTGTTCGCGCAGCGAGGCCTGCTGATGCTTGACCTGCTGTTGGCGAACTGTGACCTCTTCGATCTTTTTGGTGACTTGATCCAATTGATTTTTGTTACTGGATTGGTCTGACGCTGGCTTTTTTCCATTGCCGCTCGCGCTGCCATTGTCCTTAGCGACCCTCTGCTCCAGCTCCTGGCGCTGCTTCAGAAGATCCTGCAACTGCGCTTCCAGATCGGCGGCCTCTTTGGTCAATTGCTCTAGGCGTTGCTCTTGATCTTGGATTGTTTTGTTGTCCGCGTTTGTCGAGTCAGTCAGATCGGCGATTTCTCTTTCGATCTTGTCGATTTGATTTTCAATCGGATTCAAAGACGCTGGCATTTTGTCAGCTGGTTTATCAGCATTGCCATTCACGACTTCCAAACCTTTTTCGATTCTCTTGGTGATGTCGATTTGCTCTTTCAAGTCTTTGGCTTCGTCGAGGATCTCGTGAACGATATCGCTGACTTTGACTTCGATCGTCTGTTGCTCTTTTTCTTTTTCCACGATGTCGGCTTTGATTTCCTTCACCACATCTGGAACCTTGGCGATCTCGGCATTCTTGAGGTCGGCTTTGGCTTCGGCCAGTTTCAGATCATTGATCTGATCCAAGGATTGCTCGACCTGGCGTTGCAGCTTCAGGCTGGCCAGATCGATCTGACCTTCCAATTGTTTTAACAGCGAGATTCGTTGTGCGTCCTTCAGTTGGTCGGCGATATCGTTGGAATCATCCACCGATGGATTCGGCAGAATTGGATCCTGCGGAGTGGGCTCTTCCGTCTTTTTCGTCGGCGTTGGATCGTCGGAAATAATCACCGGTGTTTGATTGTCCGTTTTTTGATTGCCATTGGTGATCTGCTTGGGCGCCTCGCCCGTCCGCAACCACTGCATCACGGCCGTACTGTCGACTTCGGCTCCGTCCAAAACCAATCCCACCAAAATGGCACCCGTGAAGTTCACACCAATCAGAACAGAGTTTTTGAAACTCGCTCCACTGAGATTGTAATTTGAAAAATCGCGACCCGTGAGGTCCTGATTGCTGAAATCCACGCACTGGGCATCCAGGCCAATCGGCTCGGCATTCATCGCTAATTCTTGCGCTGAATTCAGACAAGCGCCCTGTTTTTCATCCCATTTCGCACGACTGGCCGTTGGCGCACCAGGTGGCGTGATCGACACAGGAGATGTGCCCCCAGGTGTGGATGGAGAGCCGGGCTCGCCAGTTCCGGGCAACGGAACCATATTCCCACCGCCACTGGCTTCGTATCCGCTACCACCACCTCCACCACTGCAGCCAATGGTGAGCACAGCCAAAACCGCGAAAATAATTTGATTGGAGTGCTTTATCATTGAGCAACTCCCTTCAATTGATTCATCGTCGTCTCGAGAATCGCGATATAGTTTTTCCAGTTCACATTGGATTCGGTCTGCGAAAGTTTTTTCAGCTCGTCCAACGCCAACTGATGGCTCGGTCGAACTTCGCCACTTTCGACAAAGCAGGCACCATACATTTTCTGGTTTGCTTCCATCAGCAGGACCGACAGATTGTTCATGGATGCTTGAGGACTGGCGACATCTTTCGGCCAGCTGGCCAGCAGATCGGCGTGAAGCCGGCTGACGTTCAGAAGCCTTGACTGATTGAGATCAAAAGCTTGCTGACAAGATTCATTGTGTAAGACCTTCGGTGAAACGTCCTGTGTGAAATTTTGGAACAACAGATAACTGACGATCACGAAGGACCATAAGATGAACAAAAAACGCTTGTGTTTTTGAATCATTATTTCCCCGTGTTTACGTGCAACTCTTATTAAGATACCGCTAAACTGGGGATTTGACCGAGAAAAAACAAATTAATCTCTGGTCAAGACACCTTCTTATTGACACACCCTCTGTCTTTCGTTTGGATCGTAAAGAGATGCGTCTCAATTTGAAAAGTCTCATTTTGATATTCGGGCCCGTCTTTTTCGTGGCGGTGCTGGACCTGTTGATCAAAGATTGGGTTCTGACACATCCGCATTTGGATTTCGGCTTTGCGCAGGTCCAGGCGACTTTGAACAAAGGCATTATCGGCGGCTATCTTTCCGGACAAGCAAAGCCTATTTTCCAAATCCCGATGGTGACTTTGGGTTTTTTCCTGCTGGTTTGCCTATACTTGATTCAACTTTTGGCGCCGATTCGGTCAACAGTCATGCGCTTTGGGATTTCTTTGTACTTTGGCGGTGTCTTTGCCAACGTCCTGGACCGTGTGTTTCATGGATACGTCACAGATTTCTTGATCTTCCATCTGGGCTCGATCAAAACACCGGCCTTTAACATCGCTGACCTCTTCCAATATGCCGGGATTTTGGTGATGCTGATCTGGCAATTCCGCCCTGGAACTTTTGACGACAGCTATGCCGATAAGCTTTGGGTATCGCGAGGCTTTCAAAAGCGCTACTCTTACCTGCTGGTGAAAATGGGCTTCTTCCTGATCCTGGTTTTCGGGGCCTTGAGCTACACTTTTGTCAGCGTAGCCCTGCAAGAAGTCTCGATGGTCGAGCAGATGCAGCAGAAATTGATGCAGGACTATCTGGTGTTCTTCTTGTCAACCGCTGTGACTTTTTTGATTTTCCTGTTCTTAATCGGCAAGGCCCTGTCCGCTTATGTCGCAAAGCCGATTTTACAATTCGAGCATTACTTGCGTTCCCTGGCGTCTGGCGATTATCATATTTTTGAGGTCGACGAGCCCGAGTTTCAGTACCTCGAAGAGCTCAGCGACGACGTGCGCGATCATTTGATGGAAATTCACCACCAACTGGGGCGCCAAAAGATTCGAAGAAATAAGGGCCCGTTGACATGAACCAGAGAATCTCGACATGAATCAGCCAACTCAGATCCCTGAAGGAAAAAACGTCCGCCTGAAAATCACAGGTGCGATTGACGAAAATTTCGAATTTCCCGAAAACGTCCCTTGCGACACCTTGATCATCGACCTGGAGGGCCTGACGGTATTCAACTCGGTCGGTATCCGCACCTGGTTGAAATGGAGCCGAGACAAACACGGCTGCAACTCGATGAAGCTTGAAAATTGCCGTCCTATCTTTTTGTATCAAATCAAATTCGTCCGCGACATGGTGCCGGCCTTTTGCTCGGTGGATAGTTTCTACGTTCCTTTCTACGACACGGATAAAGATACGGTTGTTGAGGCCAAAATCGTCCGCGGAAAAGATTACGACGACAAAAAGCTGGATCTACCAAAGCCCGTAAACGCCGCGGGGAAACCTTTGGAACTGGATGTCGATCCCACTTACTTCCGTTTTTTGCAGCAAAAGACTTAATTCGATCGCGTTATTCCAGCCGTGCCAATCCCCAACTCTTGCGATCAAGAGAATCCTTCAGCTATAGTTCTGTTATTACCAAAGGGGAATTTCCATGTCTGAAGATATGAAAGCCGAACTTGAAAGACTGCGAGCCGAAAACGAAGCCTTGAAAACCAAAAAATCCAGCAGCGGAACCTTGTCCATGAAGGTCAGCGAAAAAGGCGCCTTGTCCGTCTACGGCATGGGACGCTTCCCCGTCACATTGTACAAAGAGCAATGGCTGAAACTGCTGAGCATCTCTGAAGACCTCAAAAAATTTATTGCTGAAAACGACAGCCGTTTGAAGACGAAAGAGTAAATCCAGTCGTTTTGCCACAGCACTAGCTGGGAATTGGGGTGGAGACTT
>CBIHPB010000151.1:0-8761 GCA_966211485.1 uncultured Bdellovibrio sp. | reverse complement strand
CAAGCCTTCGGCACTCGCCGTCTGTCCAACGCCGGGTTCACCGATCATAAGGGGGTTGTTCTTTGTGCGACGGCAGAGAATCTGCATCGTTCGCTCGAGCACGTCACCTCGTCCGATCAGCGGATCGACTTTGCCGGCCTTCGCTTTTTCGTTCAGGTTCTGGCAGAAAGATTCCAGCGGCGTGTTCTTGCTTTCATCGGCTGGCATACCATCGATATCGATTTGCTGGCCAGGCAAAGCCGGGGAGTTCGCAGCCGCTTCGTCAGCTTCTTTTTCAACTCCATGAGAGACAAAGTTAATCAGATCAAACTGTGAAAGTCCTTGCTGAGCCAAAGCGTAAACCGCATGCGAATCTTGCTCGTAGAACATGGCGACCAACAAATGACCTTCGGAAATTTGATTGCGGCCAGCGCCTCGGACTTGCAAGGCGGCCCGTTGAAACAAGCGGTGGCAGGCGAGTGTGAACTCGGGCTGCCAGGATTCGTAACCGCCGTAGACACCGATTTGTTCGGCAGAGATTTGCGGACAATTTTTCTTGATCAGATTTCGCAGATCCTTTTTCAAAGACTGCACATTGACATTGCAGCCTTGCAGGATCTCCACCGTCAGCGGAGATTCCGTCAATGAAAGCAGGATGTGCTCCAAGGTCACAAATTCGTGGCGCATCTGTTTGGCGTCGTCGACTGCTTCTGCGAGCCTGCGCTCGAGTTCTTTCGTCATCATTCGGCCTCCATCGTGCATTTCAAAGGATGCTGATTCATTCGGGCAAATTGATTCACTTGCATTGATTTCATCTCGGCCATTTCCAAAGTAAAGACCCCGGCAATGCCAGCGCCTTTCTTGTGAACATCAAGCATGATCTCGACCGCTTGCTCTTCCGTTTTGCCAAAAAAGCGGCGAAGCACCAGCACAACAAAATCCATCGGCGTGAAGTCATCGTTGAGCACGATCACTTTGTACATCTTGGGAACTTCGAGGCGATCAATCGTCTCGACACTGCCGGCGCCCTGATTTCCGCTGTCGGAGTCAGAGCCAGAGTTCGAATTGAAACGTGAGGGCGGTTTGATCGGCAAGTGTTCCATTTTGAGTTGCTTTCTTCCTTCTTGGCGCCGCGGTTGGCGCGTAGAATGCTCGATTTACTTTTATTCTACCTTCTTCAAATCTTTACTGTCAGTCCTGCTCGTGCTTCAGAGTGAGAATTCGCTAAATTATTTTTCGCTTGGAGGGCTGTTGCAAATTCACCTCACCTACAATCAGATCTCACCCTGGGACGAAGGTCCAGCTTCAAATCAAGACTTCGTTTAGAACCTGATGAGACTCAGATCCCAATCTGGGAATGGGACATGAATCTGTCCAGCTTTCTTGCGTTCATTTTTTTTTGCAGGCAAACTTTAAAGAGACTTTAACGATTATGAAAATATGCCGAATAGTTACTTGAGTTTGAATGAGCAAAAGAAGCTATTCGATTTAACCAATAACAGGAGTTTTCTCATGAAACGAAGTACGTTACGCTCCTCAGCAGGTTTCTCGCTTGTTGAGTTGATGGTCGTTGTTGCGATCATCGGTATTTTGGCCGCTATGTCAGTTGGCCAAGTCCAAAAACAAATCGCAAAGGCACGTCAGACAGAGGCAAAGACAAACTTGTCAGCTCTGTACACGGCTGAAAAAGCCTTCCAAGCTGAATTCCAAAGCTATTGCACGGATTTTGGAGCAATTGGTTTGTCATACGAGGGAAATCTTCGTTATACAGTTGGTTTTTCAGCTGATGACGTTCCTTCTGCAGGTATTGGCGGTTACACAGGTGGATCTAACATGACGTTCGCGTCTCTTTGGGGAGCTTGTGCAGGAACCTGTCAAACTATCCAGTCGAATGGTCAAAATCCCGCAGCTCCGGCTCCTGCAGCTGTAACTGCAGTGGCTTTCGTTGCTGAAGCTCATGCATTCATTTACGATGGAATGAATGACGATACTTTGACAATGGATAACGCCAAGACTCTTCAGAACACCAACCCAGGTATTCCATAAAGTTTGATGTCGTGAAGACAAAAGTTTTTGAACTTAGTATCTTGATTGGGGCTGTGATGTTTATCACAGCCTCAATTTTTTTTTCGCCCCAGTCACAGAACGAGGTGAAGGTCTATTTGATCGCGCCTCCTCCAAAACTTGAATTTTTCAGTTTCGGTTATCAAATGGCGATTGCCGATCAGCTTTGGGTTCGTGCTATTCAGGATTTTGATTATTGTGAAAATAAAATTGCCAAGAACCAGTGTAAAGATAACGGCTGGCTGGCGGAAATGTTGGATGCTATCACAAATCTAGCCCCGGATTATAAGATTGTCTATCGAGCGGGCGGATTGGCGCTGACAGTGATTATTTCGGATTATGCAGGTGCGTCTCGTATTTTCGATAAAGGTGTTCGAGTTTTCCCCAGAGACCTACCGCTCTTGTATCGGGCCGCATATCATGCTTTGATTGAAGAAAAGAATAATGAAAAAGCAGCTGGCCTTTTTATTCAGGCGGCTCAGGCAGGTGGGAACGCGTGGTTTTATAGTCTTGCGACCCGTCTTTATACTGAAGCTGGAAAGAAAGAGTTAGCGGAAAATTTGTACCAGGAATTAAAGGGGACGGATGTCGAGCCCGGCACCCTTAAGCGAATGCGGGAAAAACTCGGCATTAAAGAAACACCTTGAAACACCAAGCAACATTTAGAATTATGAGGCAGCCACTTTTTTTTTCTCGGACGAATGCTGGATTTTCATTGGTCGAGCTAATGGTCGTTGTCGCAATAGTTGGAATCTTGGCTGCTATGTCTGTCGGACAGATTCAAAAACAAATCGCCAAGACCCGGCAGTCTGAAGTCAAGGTGCATTTGGCGACTCTCTATACGATTGAGAAAGCATTCCATGAAGAGTTCGTCACTTATTGCACGGATCTTCAAGTTATTGGCTTTTCTGTCGCAGGGAAGGTGAGATACGCCATTGGCTTTGCAAATGATCATGCGCCTTATGCAGTTGCCGTCGCAGCCGGCTATACTCCAGCAGTAGGGGGCGGATCCGGAGTATTCGCGGTCACAGATGCGACTTGCGGAGCAGCGCCTTTGCAGGATTGCGATGTGATCGGAAGCAATGGTGATATGCCTCAAGTCATTGCTGGAACGGCAGCTGGCGGAGATACCTATGTGGCCAGTGCCAATGCGCCTATTTATGAATTTGGTCGCTATGATACGTGGACCATTAATGAGGCAAAAGCTTTATTGAATTCAAATCCTGGCATTCCCTAGGGACTGACCAACATTTCCCAAAACAAATTGACAAGTCAGACTCCAATTCCCATATTTCAAAAGCATGCGTGATTGTTACGAGGTCTTGGGCGTCGAGCGCGGCGCGGATCAGGACACCATTAAAAAAGCTTACCGCAAACTGGCCATTCAATTTCATCCGGATAAGAATCCGGGAAATAAAGAGGCCGAGGAAATGTTCAAGGAATGTGCGTCGGCTTATGAAATCTTGAGCGACCCTGATAAGCGGGCTCGTTATGACCGCTTTGGTCATCAGGCATTCCAAGGTGGCGGCGGTCAGGGCTTCTCGGATGTCGAAGATATCTTCTCAAGCTTTGGCGATATTTTTGGTGATATTTTCGGCATGAGTGGGGGCGGATCGCGCAGGTCTCGCAATCCCAATCAGCCTCGCCGTGGTGCGGATCTTCGCTACATGACTGAAATTTCCCTGGCCGATGTGATCAACGGCATCGAGCGGGATATCGAATTTGATACTGAAGCAACCTGTGAAACCTGCAAAGGTTCCGGCGCTGAAAAAGACTCGAAACCAGAGACTTGTACAACCTGTGGTGGGCACGGCCAAGTTCGCGTGTCCCAAGGCTTCTTTCAAATGGCGACCACGTGTCCGACTTGTCATGGTCAAGGCACAATCATCAAAAATCCATGCCGACCTTGTCGTGGAACGGGCCGACAAAAGCAGCATCGTAAACTGAAAATTACCATTCCAGCTGGCGTTGATAATGGCACACGATTGCGAGTCAGTGGTGAAGGCGAGGGCGGCTATAAAGGCGGCCCAGCAGGCGATCTCTACGTTGAAATGCGCGTCCAAGAGGACAACCGCTTCGAGCGCGATGGTGAAAGCCTTTATACGAAACACGACGTACCTTACCTCCAGCTGCTATTGGGCGGAGAAGTTCAAATTGAGACTGTATTAGGCGAGGCGGCGTTGGAAGTCCCTAAAGGGACTGAGGTTGGTGCGACCCTGAAGCTGGCGGGAGAAGGCGTGCCCTCGCTGCGTACGGGCCGACGTGGCGATCTGTATGTTCAGATTGGCGTGGAATTCCCCGACAAGATCTCTAAAAAAGAGGAAGAGCTCCTCAAACAACTGGCCGAGCTTCAAGGAGTTCCGGTTGGTTGCTCGACCGGTTTTTTCAAAAAGAAAAAATAGGTTGAATCATTTTGGCGCTTGGGCCGGATTTCGCGGCGGAATACGTTGGTATCCTAAAAATTGCGGATCAACCTGCGCCATAACCCATTCGAAGTCACGAATCGATCCCTTCAGCTGAAAAGACATCTCTCCAGTTTTTTCAAGGACGATGGCCTCGCCTTCTTCAATTGGAATATCCATTGCCATAACCTGGGTCGAATGGGCGACAACTAAATCATTTTTTCCAGGTGTTGGTTGAAGCGAATTCAGAAATTTCATTCCCTCTAACTGAGATTTCACCAGCGTGTATTCGGCGATATCTTTGCTGAGTAATTTCACGATCTCCGGTTCTCGTCCGGACATGAGGCGGGCACTATCAGCGCTTCGGCAGAAGGGGCTTGAGTACACCTTTCCCCACTCGATGCCGAACTGTTTGCTGGCTTTGTGAACCAATTCGGCATTCGTCAAAGCTTTATTATTTAAAATTCGCTGCCAGCTGCAGTCTTTAAATTTATCGACAGAAGTAGTGGCAAACAGGCCATTGAACCCAAGGTCTGAGCGTGTACCTTGAGTTTGAAAGTGCCGAACAAAAACAATGTTTCCGCCTTTTTTAAGCTCGGCCAGTAACTCGAGGCCTGATTTCAAATTCTTTTCGATATGAACATTCGAGGTTTTTTTTGTTTCCGACGCTGATGACCGCCCGATCATTTGGGAATTGTCGCGTCTGCGCATCGAAAATTCATAGGGAAGTTGAATGTAACCGAAGGTATCCGCGCAGAAGAGAGCGATGACAAGTGAAGCAGGCACCAAATGGCTAGCCAAGAACAGGCGGATCATGCGGAAGGTGTTCTGCGCAGCCGCAACGGATGCCGAACTCCAGTTCGAACTTCGAATTGCCGTCATAATCAGCAGCAAAGCCATCGGGCCCGTGTAATCGCCCATTCGCTCGATTGTCTCGAAGATTTCAAACCAGCGGCCGTGAACTGGATAAAGAAATTCGGTGAATAATTTCCAGCCAAACACAAGCCACAGGATGGTGCTGGAAGGGCGGAAGAAAACAGCCAACCCAATCAGCATTTCAAAGAGGCCGATCATTCGAAGGTGAATTTCCTCGATGTGAATTCCAACCGCATTAAAATGCTCGACTAAAGTTTCTTTGGCTTCGACCAATCCGAAACCACCATGACCAATCAAAAGCGAAGCGATGAAGACGCGAAAAATCCAGCTTTGCAGAACCAAGGCAGGAAGATCGACTTTGGCAGGAACGGGAAGTTTGGAGAAAAAATAGGATTTCCAATTTCCTTTGGTTAAGCTGGTGCCGGAATAAAGGACCAGAAAAGCCAGCGGCGGTCCCCAGTTGCCGCCACGTTCAAAAAATTCCCAAATGCTCATCACGGAAAGAGGACGCAGTAGCGCGGTCCAAACAGTCCAAAACGTCATCCAATACAAGATGGCTCGGGAGGGATAAAAAAAGCCGATGATTCCAAACAAAATATCCAATACACCAATGGTCAGCATCAATGGATACCCGGATTCAGCGGTGAATCCAAAATTCAGCAAAAATGGAAGCCATCCGGATTTTTGCATCACGCCCCAAAATCCGTGACCGATGAAGCATCCCAGGATCGACAGGCGCAACCAGAAATGGATTTTCTCTTCGAAAGAGTAGCGCTTGCTAAACGGATTGATCCAAGAAGATGCCAATGATTTCATCATTTTCTTTTTCCTAGAGACTAAGAGGTTCTCATTATTTTCTGATAGGCCATTTGAGACCTCAAGTCTGGGGAACATCTATCAAGGCTTAGGTCCATTCCTAAAATATTGAAATTCCAGCGTGTTTTGCGGTTTTAAAGGCGGCCAGTCGGCAGCGTATCAAGATTGGCCTCGGGGGCCTCATCGAGGGGTCTTTTAAATATTTCATCGAGAACTTGACGACCCGCCCTTCCTTCCCACATTTACTGTGTGTTCGATAGTTTAGCGAAATCATGAGGAGTATTGAATGGGTAAGATTATTGGTATCGACTTGGGGACGACGAATTCTTGCGTGGCCATTATGGAAGCCGGTGAGGCGAAAGTTTTGGTGAACGAAGAAGGGGCGCGTACAACTCCATCGGTTGTGGCCTTTACAAAAGATGGCGAACGTCTGGTTGGCCAGATCGCAAAGCGCCAGGCCGTTACGAATCCGGAAAACACAATTTATTCTTCAAAGCGATTTATCGGTCGCCGTTTTTCGGAAGTTCAAGAAGAAATCAAATTGGTTCCTTACACTGTTGTTGAAAAAGGAAATGACTCTGCTTTCAAAATCCAAGGTGGCAAAACCGCGTCTCCAGAAGAGATCGGGGCTGCGATTTTGGCGAAACTGAAAAAGGTCGCTGAAGATTATTTGGGCGAACCTGTCACAGAAGCGGTTGTCACTGTTCCTGCGTACTTCAACGATGCTCAACGTCAGGCAACCAAAGATGCCGGCCGCATTGCGGGCTTGGACGTGAAACGTATCATCAACGAGCCGACAGCAGCTGCGCTTGCTTACGGTTTGGATAAAAAGAAAAACGAAAAAATCGCGATCTACGATTTCGGGGGAGGTACTTTCGATATCTCCATCTTGGAAGTCGGTGACGGTGTTGTCGAAGTTCGTTCAACGAACGGGGACACTCACTTGGGTGGTGATAACTTCGATACCAAAATTTTGGAATGGCTGATCGCTGAATTCAAAAAAGATCAGGGCATCGATCTTCGCCAAGACAAAATGGCTTTGCAGCGTCTGAAAGAGGCGGCTGAAAAAGCGAAGATCGAACTTTCAACGGCTCAGGAAACTGAAATCAATCTGCCGTTCATTACGGCTGACCAATCAGGTCCGAAGCATTTGCAAGTGAAACTGTCTCGTTCGAAGTTCGAACAGATGGTTGAAGACCTGGTGAAGCGCTCGATCGGTCCGTGCAAACAAGCTCTCGAAGATTCAGGTTTCAAAACATCTGAAATCGACGAAGTCGTTTTGGTCGGTGGATCGACTCGTGTTCCTGCGATCCAAAAAGCCGTGAAGGATTTCTTCGGTAAAGAGCCGAACCGCACGGTGAACCCAGACGAAGTGGTCGCGGTCGGCGCGGCCGTACAGGGTGGTGTTTTGGCCGGAGACGTGAAAGACGTTCTCTTGCTCGACGTGACTCCGCTTTCATTGGGTATCGAAACTTTGGGTGGTGTGATGACTCGATTGATCGAGCGCAACACGACCATCCCATCAAAAAAATCTCAAGTATTCTCGACAGCCGCTGACAATCAGCCTGCGGTGGACATCCATGTCCTGCAGGGTGAGCGTAAGATGGCTGGCGATAATAAAACACTGGGTCGATTCGAGCTTGTGGGAATTCCACCGGCTCCACGTGGGGTGCCTCAGGTCGAGGTGACCTTCGATATCGACGCCAACGGTATCTTGCATGTGTCGGCAAAAGACATGAGCTCTGGTAAATCTCAACAGATCAAGATCACCGCACAAAGTGGTCTCAGTGAAGAAGAGATTAAAAAGGCAGTCCGAGACGCGGAAGAGCATGCGAAGGACGACGAAGAACGGACACAGTCGGCGGCGGCTCGAAACAACTTGGATAACTTGGTCTACCAAACCGAGAAACTTTTGAAGGACAATGCAAACTTGCCAGAAGGCGATAAAAAGACTGCGGAAGACGCCATCGCCGCTGCCAAGAAAGTACTGGAAGACAAAGACGCTTCAACTTCGACTTTGGAAGCTGAAGTTCAAAAACTCCAGGCAGCAACTCATAAGATCACAGCCGAGCTTTACAAAAAAGCCGGTGGCGAGTCTCAGGCAGGAGCTGGTGGAGCGCAAGGCAGTGCCGGTGGCGCTGAAGGTTCGTCTGAGAAGAAGGACGACGACGTCATCGACGCTGACTACAAAGATGTGAACTAAGAATACCTCGACGCCCGGAGGCCTCAAGAGGACCGAAGGGCTATAAAATGAAAACGAGGCGAAAAAGCGGAGTACGAACTCCGCTTTTTTTTATTCTGTGCTTTGGCTTTGTAGGCTTTGCTAGTCATGGAGAGTCTTGTCCGTCCTTGGCCGTGCATCCCGAAAATTCGGCCGTCCGGGCCGAACCCCTGCGGGCAAATTCCTGCGGAATTTGTTTTCGCGATGGCAAGTGGAAGGGGAGTGGGAGCGGAGCTGGTGCGAGTTTCCCCTCCCTTTGGCCGGGTGGCCACGATGGCCAGCCGGACGCGTTCGCATGGACGGATGCACTGGCGAATCTCGGCAATCACTGCGAGTGACGAGTAATTCACCCCGTAGCTCCCACCCAAAAAACCAGACCAGAAAAAAGCCGAGCGTACCTAAG
>CBIHPB010000150.1:0-8772 GCA_966211485.1 uncultured Bdellovibrio sp. | reverse complement strand
CACTTTGAGAAAAAACTGACCGAGAAAACCGCCAAGACCATGATCGAGTACTCGCAGCCGAACACCCATAAGGAAATCCATGTGGGGCATATGCGAAACGCTTGTCTGGGCGATGCCCTGATTCGACTGCTTCGATACAGCGGCTACGATGTGGTCAGCACGACCTTCCCGGGTGACGTCGGAACACACGTGGCCAAGTGCTTGTGGTACATGAAATATCACAACGCCGAGCCCGTTCCGGAAACCGGAAAAGGCGAGTGGTTAGGCCGGTTATACTCGAAAGCTCATTTGAAACTTGAAGATGAAACGGGGACTCCGAAGGAAGCCGAAAACCGCGAGAAATTAACAGCGATTTTGCACGAGCTTGAGGCCAAATCAGGACCTTATTTTGATCTCTGGAAAGAGACTCGGCAGTGGTCGATTGATCTGATGGAGCACGTCTACAACTGGGCCGGGATCAAGTTCGACGTTTGGTATTGGGAATCGGATGTGGATTCTCCTTCAGTTCAATACGTGAAACAGCTGTTTGAACAAGGGAAATTGGAAAAGTCCGAGGGTGCCATCGGCATGAACCTCGAAGCTGACAAGCTGGGGTTTGCGCTTTTGTTAAAGAGCGACGGCACCGGTCTGTATGCAACGAAGGATGTAGAGTTGGCCCGACGGAAATTCCAGGATTATCACGTCGAAAAATCCATCTACGTCGTGGACATGCGCCAAGAGCTGCACTTCAAGCAAGTCTTTAAGGTTTTGGAGAAACTAGGCTTCGACAAAGCGAAAGACTGTTTTCATCTCAAGTACAATTTCGTCGAACTTCCGGACGGAGCGATGAGTTCACGCAAAGGCAATATCGTGCCTTTGCTGGATCTCGTTCATCGCATGGAAGAAACCGTGAAGACCAATTATCTCTCCCGTTATGAAAACGAATGGCCGAAAGCGGAAATCGATCTTGTCGCCGAGCAAGTCGCCAAAGGGGCGATCAAGTTCGGAATGCTTCGTATGGACACCAACAAAAAGATCGTTTTCGACATGAACGAGTGGCTGAAACTAGAAGGCGAGTCTGGACCTTTTGTGCAGTACTCGCTGGCCCGGATTCAAAGTTTGATCCGAAAATTGGGGGCCGCACCAGCATCGGTGAAGTGGAATCTTCTCACTCATCCGGCCGAGCGCCAACTGATGTCGGGGATGATGAATTTCCACAACGTGGTTTTGGGAAGTGCGGAAAATTACAAACCGCATTTGATGACCACTTATCTGTATGAAATGGCCAAGCGCTTTAATCTGTTTTATCACGAATGCCCCATCGGTCAGGCCGAGACTGAAGATCTCAAGCAGGCACGTCTGGCGTTGAGTGAGGCGGCGGGCGCGGTCCTGAAAAAAGGATTGGCACTTTTGGGCATCCCGGCCCCAGATCGCATGTAAAGCGCACGCACAATTTGGCGCAAACAGGACCCAGGCTTTTAGAGAGTCTGGGTTTTTTATTTAGACAGGTCCTCGGTCTGGGAATCGCTATCTGGACCTGAATTCTGACAGTCTTCGTCCGAAGAGATGATTGGAAAAGTCATCACTTACGACGGAGTGAACTCGTGGGTTTTAATTACGATAGACACAAAAGTGCAGAGGGACATGGCTCGGTATGGACAGCATACTCGGACTTGTTCTTAGGGCTTTCGATCATCTTCTTGCTTCTGTATGTGACAGTCAGTCTCCGACAGGGAACCGACGGCATTCAGCAGTTTTACGAGAATCAAAAACTGGTTCACGAGAATGAAGATCTGAAACAACAGCTGAAAACTTACGAGACATTGAAGCAAGACTACATGAATAAGTCCGCTTCCAAGCAAGAAGTGACTCAGTATGAAGAGCTGATGGATCAGTTGGATCTTCTGCAAGACAAAGCGCACGAAGAAAAGATCGCTTTGGAAAAAGAAGCCGACGAGCACGAGAAAAAACAGCGGGCTTTGAACAAGTACCAGCAGATGATCCGAAACATCATCAACTCGAACATGATTTCGAAAAACCGAATCAAAGTTCGTGACCAGGTGATCGAAGACCAGGATACGAAAATCGCCGACGATCAAGAGGAGATCAAAGATCTCGAGCAAAGTGTCGCTGAGAAGCGCGCACAATTGGCCCTTGGCGAAAAGAAGATGAAAGATCTCAATCAGAACCTGGCGACCCGGGTTCAGCAGCTGCGCAATTCTTATAAAGCGCACAAGATGTCTTTGGCGAATTTCGAGAAGCAAAAAAAGGCGATGGAAGCTGAAGCTCAAGGTCAGATGAACGCCTTGAAGCAAAAGAACCAACAAGTGGCCACAGCTTTGGCGAACATGAACAAGCAATTGGAAGAAACCAACGAGCAGTTGGAAGAGACCAATCAGCAATTGGGTCAGACCAAGAATCAGTTGGGCCAAACAACCGCGAAACTGGGGCAAGCCAAAGAACAGCTGGGTCAGGCGAATCAACAATTGGGTCAAACCAAGCAGCAGTTGAATCAAGTGAACCAGGATTTGGAATCTGCGCAAGCGAACATTGGAAAATTGGGTGCTGAAAACCAAGCTTTGGCCGGCAAGATCGCCAAAGCCAAGGGTGATTTCGCAGCTCAACGAGCCAAAGACAAAGCAGCTTTCGATGCCGCTTTGGCGAAAGAAAAACTTTCGGGTGATGCTCGGGCTGCCAAAGAAGCGGCTTTCAAAGCCGATGCCGATCGCAAAGCAAAAGCCTTGCAGGATCAGTTGGCTAAAATGGGCAACGAGATGAAAGCCACACAAGGCGAGCTGGCTCGTGCTCAGGAAAACTTGAACGCGCGCAAAAAACTGACCGAGCAAATCAAAAAGAATTTCCAAGCGGCTGGCATCAAGGCTGAAGTCGACGAGCGAACAGGGGACGTGCTTCTGTCCTTCGGTGATCAATACTTTGATACGGACAAATCGGATTTGAAGCCTGGCATGGTGAATATCATCCGCCAAGCGGTTCCGACTTACTCGAAATCCCTGTTCCAAGATCCGAAAATCGCGTCTCGAATCCAAAACGTCGAGATCGTGGGTTTCGCGTCTCCGACATATCAAGGGAAATACATCGATCCGCGTTCACTTGATCCAGGCGACCGTGCCGCGATCAATTACAATCTGGATTTAAGTTATAAGCGTGCGAAATCGATCTTCAGTGTCGTTTTCGATAAGAGCCAGATGACTTTCGAACACCAGAAGCAGCTTCTGCGTCCTGGCCACCCCCGAGGACAATCGTGGGGTCGCCAACGAATCGCACAAGTCATTCTGTGAGAAGAATGACTGCGCGAAACTTCAACGAGTTATTATTAAGTTTAATTTGAAAGATTAAGGGATTGGGGTGACATATGGATTTTAACAGCTTAGTACACGGATTTATCGAAGGCCTGGTGAATGTCTCCAAGGCTTGGCACTTCCCGGTGATGATCAGCTTGTTCGTTTTCGGGATGATCTTGCGTGGCTTGGTGTTCTACACCGTGAAACGCCACGAATGGTTCGCACGCGAATTCGAAAAACGCGTCGGCCGTTTCCTGGAAAAAGAATCCAAAGGCGTAACCGGTCAGCACTCGTTCTACGTGCTGTGCAAGCGCTTGCTGGAAAAAACATTTTTCGAGGTTTTTGAAAACCGCGAAAAATACCGCCGCCGAAGCCCAGACAAAGTGATGCTGGTCTCGGACCGTGTTTTCTTGATCCGGCCAGGTGCTGCTTGGGTTGTGCATGATATCTTGAAGCAAGTTCGCTTCTTGAAATATGGCACTCAGCCGCCAAAATTGGTGAACATCACCAAGAATACCTTCGCGAAAAACCCATGCTTCAACCGCATTTTCGGAATCATCCCGACGGTTGGAACCAATGAAGTTCTGAACATCCTGCCAGGTTTGTTCGTCATCATCGGTATCTTTGGTACGTTCTTGGGGGTTATGAAAGGTCTGCCAGAGTTGGGCGGCATGGACGTGCAAGATCCTCAGAAAACAAAGGCGATCATGGATCGTTTCTTGGTTGAGATCGCGCTGTCGATGGGAGCTTCACTTTTGGGTATCTTCTTCTCGGTCTTGATGACTTTGTTCAACACTGTCTTCAATCCAGACCGTTTGTTCGTGGATATCGTCGATCGTTTTGAAAACTCGATGGATCTTTTGTGGAACCGTGCTCACACGAATGAAGTTCCATCTGATCTGGGTGCTTTCAACGAACATCGCGATCCGCAAGAGGCACTGGCAGAAAATGCCTTGTCACTGGAGATTTCGAAGCGTCCGTTTGATCGAAACAGTGAGAAAGATCCAGAGCCAAAAGCTTCTTAATGGTTAGGTAGATAGGGTAGGGTTGATGGCAAAGAAAAATTTGCCTGTCATTCGAATCATCTCGCAAAGCGAATCCCGGTTGCACTTAGTCGACCGGGAAAAGTTCGTTGTTGGGCGTTCGCCTGACGTCGAGATTTTGCTGCTATCGACCTCGATCAGCCGCAAACACCTTCAGATCGAGGTGCGCGATCAAAGCATCCTCGTGGAAGATATGGGCTCATCGAATGGATCCTTTATCAACGAAGTGAAACTGGAAGCCGGCAAGAAATATCCGGTTCCCTTGATGACGCCGATCCGGGTCGGTACCAACGGTGACATTATCACCATCGATCTGATGGAACGCCCGATGGAGTTTGATCAGTATCACTCGTATTTGCCAAAATTTAATTATGACCTGCAAGGCCTGCTCGAGCAAATCGTCAAAGAGGCGAATGTCCGTGCGGACCATGTGATGAAAGAGGCGCAAAGCAAAGCCGATCACTATGTGACGCAGGCTCAGGTGCAGGCGCAGAATATCATCCAAAAAGTGCGCGTGCAGGAAGATTCAGCACTTGAGATTGCTCAGAACAAGTGCGCGCAGATTCTCAAAGACGCTGAAAAATCGGCGGCTGAGACGCTGGAAAAATCTCGGCAGATGGCGCAGGCCGAAGCTGAAACGCTTCGTCAGACGGCACAGCAAGAAGTCGAGATCATGTCCACCAAGCGCCTGGAACAGCTGCGTATGGACATTCAGAATCAGCACAATCAGGCCATGGACAAAGCGCGCGGCGAGGCCGAGCGCGAATACCGCATGAAGAGCGAAGAAAATGAAAATCGCCTTCGTGAGTACACCATTCAAGCCAAAGCGAAAGTGCAAGCTGAAGCCGACGAGCTTTTGCAGGCGACCCACAAAGAGTCAGCCCGCGTGAAAGAAACCGGGATTCAAGAATTTGAAAAACTGCGTTCGGAAGGTCAGGCTCGTGTCGCCAGTATGATGGCCGATGCCGAACAGCAGGCGGAAAAAATCATCCAGCAAGCGCGTGAAACCGCAGAAAAGATGCGAATCACGGCGAATGCGGATTTTGATGAGATCATTGAAAAAAATAAAGCGATGAAGGCTGACGCCGAGAAAATGAAAGCCGAAATCCAGCTTGAGATGCAAAGCCTCAAGAAGGAATCCGAGCAGATCATCGGCAATGCCCATAAAGATGCAGCTCGCGTGAAAGAGGCGGGGGCTCAAGAGGCTGAAAAACTTCGCATCGAAGGGCAAAAGCGCCAGCAGGATCTGGTATCGGAAGCTGAAAAGCAGGCCGAAAAAATCATGGGCCACGCCCGAGAGGCGGCTGAAAAATTGCGCCAGTCAGCGCGCTCGGATTTTGATGAAGCTTTAGAGCGCAGCAAGCAGCACAATCAGGAACTGATGCAAAATGCCGAGGCTGAAGCTCAGCAGCTGGTTGAGAACGCCAGAAAGCGTGCTCAGTTTATTGTTGAGAACCAAGAAAAAGAATCCGCTTTCATCTTGCAAGAGCTGCGCAATCGAATTGAAATGGAAACTCGCAAAGAGGCCTTGAAGCTTCTGCGTGAGACCGAAGAGCAGATCGAGACAAATAAATCTTTGGCCCGACAAGAGCACGAGAACTTCCAACTGCAAAAAGCCCAGCTGGACGAGCAGTTAAGCCTGATCAAAAAAGAAGTCGAGAGTGCCGAGCAAAGTAAAAAGCATCTGGCCACCCAGTCTGCCGATTTGCAGACGGAAATTTCTCGATTGAAAGACGAAAACAAACGCCAATTCCAATTGAATGAAAAGCTGGACGAGCTGACAAAGCAAATCCAAGCCCTGGAATTGCAGCGCGCCCAATTGGGCGAGAAAACCACCAAGACCGAAGGTGAATTGCAACTGCTGCGAAAGAACACCTTGGAAGACCGCTAGAAAACGCGCCAAGAAGAAGAGCGCCGGGTTCTGCAGATGGCAAGCATCAAGGCCAAAGAGTTTTCTGCCCGGATTGAAAAGACGATTTTGGGTGAGATCAATCAGATGCTGCCTTTAGCTTTGAATTCGGCCCAGTTGAACGCCGTTTCAAAGACGCTGACTGAAGAGATGACCTCGATGTTCCACTTTGAATCTGCCAAGCACAGCGAAGCGATCTCCATGCAGAAGCAGGATCGCAACGTGGCGCCAAGCTTTATGAAAAATCCGTTGTTCCGAGTGGGCTTTGCCAGTGCTTTGATCGCCGGAGCTTTCTATCTCTACAAAGAATCCAACATGGCGGTCGAGAAGCAGGAAAAGTTCACCGAGGCCTTGATTGAAAAGCAAAAAGAAGAGGCCAAGTTTAAGCCGGCGATGAGCGATGAATTCCGCGGCTCGTACACGGATAATGTGATCTACAAGCTTCGCTATACGGAAATGAAAATGGATTCGGGCATTCAGGATAACTGGGCTTTGAATTTGAATGATTTCTTTTTGAAAGAACTTCGTTTGAGCGAGGACAATATGGTTCGCTTTATTGGTTTGGAAGCGGCTTTGATTAAGAAGCTTGCGACCCTGCGCGAGTCTTTGGATTCGAAATACTATGAAGAAGGCATTGCGCGCATGCGCGAGGCCGAACAAGCGGAAGTTGATAAGATCATGGCCGTTCTGAAGACGCCACAGAACTATCAGCGCCTGCGCATGCGCGAGAAAATTTTCTTGTCGCAGGTTTCGACGGTTGAACTGCGGGTTCCTGCGAATCAGGAAACGCCAACTGAAACTCCAGCCGAGGCGGCACCTGAGGCGACGGCTCCGACGGGAGAGCGCACTCCGCAGTCTATTGAAGCGCCGATTCCGGCCGCTATCCCACGCCGCGCTCCACCAACGCCGCGAGCGGCTAATGGTGGGCGAGTTCACCGCCGGTAAAATACAAATACAAATGTAAATGTAGATATTGTTTGGGAATGGGTCTTGCCGTCAAAACTGACAATATACCGTCATTGCATGGAAGAGGGACTTAGAATCATGGATCAAATGTTTGATCCAAAAAAGTGAGTCCTTGAATCTAGGCGTGGCAGTAAAACAAAAATTTGCCCGAATAAGTGTCTCTCGGCTGAAGACCATTAAAATGGTCAGCTGACCAATATATTGGTCTTTGATCAAAGAGCTTCTTGTAAGCTCAGCTTACTAATCCCCCACATCGACATGGTGACTTTCGGTGGGACGCGCCATGGACGGAAAGAAAGATAGACAAGCTACCTAAGAAACTCCTGCCACTCAACACACCAAAAAAACCATTTCATCTTCTCCCCGGATTGCCTTGGCTCGCCTGATGCACATGTTTCTTTGTAAGGGAGGATCTTCTTATGGCATCTCCAGGTTCAACTCATCAAAGACAATTGCACGATCCCTTAGAGGAAAAGCGTGTCACCAATCAAAGTGAGCGTGTTCGTTATCTCTTTAAAACACTGCGTTGGCGTGGCGGACGCATGTCGTTTGAAAAATGGGAGAGTGATGGTGGCAACGTGCCGGCTGAAGAGGAAGTCTATTTGATCAACGGCGAGCTTCGTCGTGGTTGGTGGGCGGCCTTTGAATGGAAGCTGAATGTCTGGTGGAAAAAAGTCAAAGCGTGGATTGATCACGTTTTCCATCGGCAGGAACCTCAAACTTGAGATTCCTGCCTTTTGAATTGGATGATTGATTCAAACTGCCGATTCTTTCAGAGTGCTGATTCTTATTGTAAATTAGCGGCTGGAAGATTGAGAATTTCAGCGGTCATCGCATGGTCGATGCGAGGATTGTTGGTGTTGCAATCCATCGGTGCCAGCGGCACCCAAAGAAAATCTGGGTTGGTGCTTTGCCAAGATCCACTGACCGGCGTGCCTGTATCGTCGGTGGTCAGGGTGTAGCGATAAATTCGTGTGTATTCGGGTGCGACGCCCGGAGTTTGAATACGGCTGCCATCGTATTTGTGAATACTGATTTTGGTGACGACCGAATACCTGTTATTGGCGATCTTTTTGATTTCCATATTGTAGCCAGAGATCACGTGATTATCGACGCTGGAATCGCGTTTGTAATCGGTGGCCACGGGCTTTCCAAGCTGGCCGATATAGTACAAAAGAGTTTGGTGGAAGATATGAGGATAGACGTCGCGGATATCATCCCGGCCGCCACGGTAGCGTCGACCAAAGAAGACGACCTCGGCACAGTAGTCGGTTTCCGCCAAAATCCCTTTTTGATCGACAACCGTGAAGACGGTTCCGGTGACAGGATCTTTTTTCGAGAAAGAAGGCTCTTTGCGAAGAATCGCAGCCGCCGCCCATCCGTTGCAGTGGCCTTCCCAAACGATTCCATGGTAGCTGTGGTGGGAATTTTCCCAGCTTTGTGAGCGAGGATTTGTGCCCGTGCGTCCTTTGACGTAGCGATCGTATTTAGCCAAGGGTGAGCTGCTGGATCCAGACAGTGGCAATCCTTTGTAGGCCCACCAGTATCCGCGCCAAGGGAGAACCGCATCTGG
>CBIHPB010000149.1:0-8819 GCA_966211485.1 uncultured Bdellovibrio sp. | reverse complement strand
GGTACTAGTTCAACAACGACAAATACAAACGAAACAACAGGATCGGCGGGAGCTCAATCTTCAAACGCAACAGCTGCGGGATCAATGACACCAGCAGCTACCAATGCACAAACATCTGGTACACCAGCCGCTTCGTCGAACACTCCTGCTGCGACAACGCCTGCCACAGATTCAAATTCTGGTGAATCAACAGAACCACCAAAACCAGCTGAAATCGCTGCGGCTTCTGTAGCAGCGGCAGCCCAGCCAGTTGTGCAAACGGCTGCTGGAACGGCTCCATTGAAGCTTCCGACAAGTTCCTTGGCGTTTGACGTAAAGGCAATTTCTTCTTGCCCTTCATCTTATTTGGATTCGGTCGAGAATCTTTCTGCCAAAGGATACAAAGGCGTTTTAAATTCTGGAGTTTCGAATACAGTCGTTTCTTATTTCCAGAACAGCGATACACCAAGCTCGCGCAACTCTTGCCAAAAGCTGCAACCTAAAATTGGAATCCTGAGTTTGGATTCCGCGCAGGCGATCGAAGGCTTGGCGAAGCTCTTCAATATGGATCCGAAAGTTCTTCAGCAAGTTGATGCCGTCTGCGAAAAAGATCTTGTTTCAAAACATGACAATCCAGAAGATGCCAAGTGGCTTCGTGCTTATGCCTTGGTGGCCTTCGCAAAAAAATGGACAGCGTTCGAAGATTCAATCATCCGCAGTTTGATGCTTCGTCAACAGTTGGCAATGATGAATCCAAACCCAAAAGGAAGCCCTGTCGAGTGCAAAAGTTTTCAAACTTCGCGCTTGAAAGTTTACTGCGCGGCTGTTTCTGAATGTCAGACTCCGGCGCAAAGAAGCGAAGCCTTCACTGCGAAATCAAAAGCACTGTTGCAGGCAATCGTCACTGTGCAAGAAATGAAAGTCAAAGCTCAGCAAGATGACAAATTGAAACAGTCTGTTGCCGCTTTGGAAAAATTCTCGGTTCTGAAATCTCCACGCTTTCAGAAATATATCAACGAGCTTGGTAACAACAAGCCAACCGAGAAAGAAGTTCGGGATCTTTTCTACAACGATATCTTGGATCAGATGGCTAAAGTCGACTTGCATGTCTCTGAAACAAATCTTGGCTTGAATTGTATCATCGGCGCTTCGCCGAATGATTGCTCGAAAGCAAAGACATTTGAGTTGGAAAATCTCAGCGACAGCCCCTCGCGCTTTATCGGCGCTGATTCGAAAGCCGGTGAAAGCCTTGCAATCTTGGATCAATTCCACTCGTGCATGGGCCAAATCCGCGAAGTTTCAATGGCAGAAACAGTCGGAACAGTCGCTGGTACTGGTGTGGCTATGGCTTTGGCATATAAGTTCTCGCCAACTCTTTTGCGCTCTGCCAAGTTTTTGGCGAAGCGCGCTCCAAAGGTCGTTGCGAAGTCTGGTCGATTGAGCCTGGCAGCTGCCTCGATCGGAATGGCGACAAGTGAAACCCTGAATATCAATCAGCAGTGCAACAGCCTTTCGGGCTCGATCACTGAGCATGAAAGTGCAATCCGAAATCGTCTTCTGACAAACCAAGCACCGATGACTTGCGAATCTCATGGTGAAGAAATGCTGATCGCCGAAGCCGTCGATAGCTGCACTGTCGAGTACGCAAAGGTCTGGGCGATGGCTGCCGGCGGAACTTTCATTCCTGAGTTCGGCGCCTTGAGCAAATTGAGCGTTGCCAAATTGTTCTTGAAATCAAAAGGCGCTGTGGCCGCTGCTACGACGGCGGGTGAAACCGCGGCAACAGCAGGTGCTGCTGGCGCGACAGCTTCGACGACTGGTACAGCTGCCGTTACGGCGACAACGACGGCGACTTCCACTGCTGCAAAGGGTACATATGCAGTTAAGACGGTTGTTCCGACAGGTGCAAAGCCAATCAATCTTCAAGATGCGGCAGCAATGGCAAAACAGCACAACGCGCTTGCTACAACTCCAGCAACTGCAGCGAAGCCGGTTGCTCAACCGGTTGTGACTCCACAGGCAGCAGCTCCTGCTGCGGCTCCGAAATCAGCAGCTGTTGTGATCAGAGAGCGCGTTCAGTTGAAAGACGCAATCGGATCGGTTGAAGGTGCTCGGCTGCAGGCGTCAGCGAAAATTTTGAATCGCACGGATGTGATCGAGGCTTTAAATCTCAGTCGAAATGCAACCAATGCAGAAATCAGAACGGCTTTCGCTGAAGCGAAAGCTCAGTTCAACGGCACGGGACAGTCATTGTCATATAAAGACGCGATGGCTTTGAAACGAATCAACTCGAAGCTGACTGAAATCGAACAGCATCTTCCATAAATTAAAAATCTTCAGACAAATCAGTGATGGTTTGTCTGAAGCATTTCTATTTTCGCCCCGACTCAATATCCATTTGGATTTCAAGGCAAAGAAGTTTCAGACGATTGTGCGTGCTGGGACTTAGATGCACAAACTTCAGACCGAAAAGTCCGTCTTCTAAAATGTGCACGATCGCCGCATCGACCGGAAGAATTTTTCCTTTTCCCCATTGCAGCGATCCCTTCAGAACAGAGCCAACAGCCACACGCCTTGGGTTGTTCCAGTAGATTCTGGCTCCGCCCGAGCTGATCTCGACGACTCGCAGTTCTCGATTGATCTCGATGTTGCGAATGGCACTAATGTAAAAGGTGATTTCCTGACTGACCGGAATCTGGATTCGAAAAGCGGTCCGGCGATTTAGGCGGTAAAACTGCTGGTCGCTGAGAAGACCCCACACACCATCTTTTTTCTTGGTTCGAGTGGTTATGAAATATCTTTCTTTGTTGTAATAAAAAAGCGCCGTGACCTTTTCAAAGTCTTTGGGTTCTTCACCCACGATGTAGCCATACAGATTCAGTGCCTCATCAACATAAGACGGTTGAAACTGATACAGCTTGTTTTTAGCGTTTTTGAGAAAGATCTTGGCCTTTTCTTTGATCACCCCTTGAAGAATCTTTTTTCGATCGATTTTCGAAAAAACTCGTTCAAAGGGTGACTTGGCCATTACGACAAGGCCCGTTCAAAGATGTCGAAGATCGGCCCCGAAACCAGACCCAAGAAAACAACAAGAATGGCAGAGATAATAATCGCGGTGCGGGTCGCGTTCATGGAAACCGGAGCTTCCAGCGCGTCGCCCTCTTTCATGTACATCACGACTATTGGTCGCAAATAATAATACACACTGATGACCGAGTTCAGAACGCCCCAGATTGCCAGCCAGATCAGGCCTTCGCCGATCGCTGCTGTGAAGACATAGAATTTACCGAAGAATCCAACTGTCGGCGGAATTCCAGCCAATGACAGTAAGAAGATTGTCAGGCACAAGGCCATTGCCGGACGCTTTCGTGCATATCCAGCCAGATCATCAATTTGAATGATTGAGTTTTCATTTCGCTCCATCAAAGTGACCACAGCAAAAGCACCCAAAGTCATCAGCGAGTAGGCTGCGAGATAAAACACAATGCCCGAGGCGCCGAAAGATTTGTCGTCGCTAACACCAGCTGTGATCAATCCCACCAACAGATAACCCGAGTGTGAGATGCTTGAATACGCAAGCATTCGCTTAAAGTTATTTTGCAGAATCGCCGCCACGTTACCCACGATCATCGTGATGACCGCCAGCCACTGCAAAATATCCAGCAAGTTTTCAGATCCAACCAATGCGTTAGTCAGAACCAATCGCAGGAAGGCCGCAAAGCTAACGGCCTTCACCGCAGTCGCCATAAAGCTTGAATGCGGAGTCGGAGCACCCTGGTAAACATCCGGTGTCCAAGCATGGAATGGAACGATTGAAACCTTGAAGCAGAATCCCATCACCATCAGCGTGATACCGAACACGAATGTGCGAGACGCCGTGATCAGCTCGGCCGTCTTCTCGACAACTGCTGGCAGATAAGTGCTTCCTACGCTTCCAAAGATAAACGCCACACCATACAAGAAGATTGCCGAAGCAAAGCTTCCTAAGATGAAGTATTTAATCGCGGCCTCTTTCGACAGTTTCTGTTCGTGAGACATCGCGATCATCAGATAAAGAGCCAACGACATGGTCTCAAGGCCGATAAAGATCATCAAAAGATCTTGAGCCGACACCAGGATCAGCATTCCGATCGTCGAGCTCAAAGCCAAGAACATCAGTTCTGAAAACTGCTCGCCCGTTGTCGCTGCGTTGTCATACATCAACAGCAATGCACCCGCTGCAGACAAAAGCGCAATCAAGCCCATCCATCGAGTGATTCCGTCTAAAACCAAAGCTTCCGCAAAAGCTGTCTTTCCAGATCCCGTCACGATCAAGTGAAGAATAATCGCTGCAAAGATACCGCCTAAGCCTTGAATCAAGGTCGCGGTTGGACTTTGCTCGACGTTGCCTTTTAGAACTTTCACTGTGATCGGGATGATGCTTGCCAAAAACAAGGCGATCATCGGAGAGATCAGAAGAATGTCGCCAATTCCGATATTAAAGTTCATTACTGATCTCCTTCTTTGTGCTCAGCTTGCAGATTCGCAGCCTCTTCAGCTTTCGAACCGCCCATCACCGTCAGAATATAATTGTTCTTGGTCTGAACCAGCTTATCGATGCTTGGTTTCGAGAAATCCAAGAAATGGTTCGGGAAAAGACCCATCCAGAACACCATCAAAATCAGCGGCGCCATCACAGCCAATTCACGCCAGTTCAAATCATGCAACGGATGATGAGTATCACGAGCCAGCTCGCCCTTCTCGCCGAAGAAAACTCGTTTGAACATCCACAACATATAGACGGCACCCAGGACCACACCCGACACCGCCACATAAGCAAAGGCCGGTTGTGCTTGGAATGTTCCCAACAAGATCAGGAATTCGCCGACAAACCCGTTGGTCATCGGAACCGCGATCGAAGACAAAGTAATAATAAAGAAGGCGATCGTGAAGAGCGGAACAACCGCAGCCAGACCACCATACTTTGAAATCTCACGAGAATGCGTGCGCTCGTAAATCATACCGACCAACAAGAACAGTGCACCTGTCGAAACACCGTGATTCAACATTTGGTACAGGCTTCCGCCGATTCCGTATTCGTTGAACACGAAAAGACCGATCAGAACGTAACCCATGTGAGAAACCGACGAGTACGCGACCAGCTTCTTGATGTCCGGCTGAACCATCGCGACCAAAGCGCCGTACACAATCCCGATCGTTCCAACCAACAGGAACAACCAAGACCAATACTGAGCCGCCTCTGGGAACATCGGAATCGTCCATCGCAAAAATCCGTAAGTTCCCATCTTCAGCATCACACCGGCCAGAATCACAGAGCCCGGAGTCGGAGCTTCAACGTGCGCATCTGGCAGCCATGTGTGGAAAGGAAACACTGGAACTTTGATTGCGAATGCCAAAGCAAACGCAAAGAAAAGCAAAGTCTGCAGCGTAAAGAACTGATTTCCGATAAATGGAATATCCAATTTATAGAAATCCAGGATGCTGGCACTCATTTGGCCAAAAGCTTCCTGAGTCAGGAACATCATATAGATGATCGCAACCAGCATCAGCAAAGATCCAATCATCGTATAGATGAAGAACTTCACGGTTGCATAGATACGTCGAGTTCCACCCCAGATACCGATCATGAAATACATCGGAACCAGCGAAAGCTCCCAGAACAGGTAGAAGAAAACCGCGTCCATTGCCAGGAAAGTTCCCAACATCGCCGTCTGCAAAACAAAAAGCGAAATGTGGAAGCCCTTCACCCGGTTTTCAATCGCGGTCCAAGAACCCAAGATAATGATTGGGGTCAGAAATGTCGTCAGAAGGACCAACCACAACGAAAGACCGTCAATTCCGAAGAAGTACGTGATGCCGAAGCGTTCGATCCAAGGATATTGCTCGACCAATTGAAGTTCAGCGGAACCCGGATTGAATCTTTGCAGGATCGCCAGGCTGATCAAAAATTCGATCAAAGAAAATCCAAAGGCCAGCGGGCGCAAAGTCGATTCCTTGGGCCAAAGCGTGAGGATCAACGCGAACAGAAGCGGTAAAAAGACGACGACCGTTAATAACATCTACTACCTCACCAAAATAAAGGACAAAGTCAGTACCACGCCAATCGCGATGTACATGGCATATTGTTGGATATTGCCGTTTTGGAAACCGCGGACCAATGTTCCGCCGCCCTTCACGACATCAGCAACGACATAAGTCGTTTTATCGATCACGTTCACATCGATGTAGTACCAAAGGTCTTTGGAGAATTTCACCAGCGGATTAATGATTGCTCCAAAGTACAACTCGTCGACAAAGTACTTGTTATAAACAAGGTTGTAGACGGCCTTGATGCTCTCAGCGAATTTCTTCGGCTTCTCTGGAGCTTGCACATAAAAGTGGTAAGCCAAGAACGCAGAAACTGTTGCCAAACCGACTGAAACTCCCATCAAACCAAATTCAAGCGAAGCCTCGGCGTGCTCCATGTGCGGAACACGGATCGAATGTTCGAACCAGTGTTCCCAGAAATTTGGAATTCCACCCAGGACTTCGCCGATCACATGCGGGATTCCAACCCAACCACCGATGATCGACAAAATTCCCAACACAACTAACGGAATCGCCATCGTCGGAGGAGATTCATGCGGATGAGTATCTTTCGGAACGCGGCTCTTACCCCAGAAGGTCAAAGCCATCAGACGAGTCATATAGAAAGCAGTCAAAGTCGCGCCGATCGCACCCATGATCCACAGACCGATGTGTCCATTCGGAGATTGGAAGGCCATCCACAGGATTTCATCCTTCGAGAAGAATCCCGCAAACGGAGGAATTCCAATAATCGCAAGCCAACCAAAGAAAAATGTCCAGTGCGTAATCGGCATGTACTTTTTCAGGGCCCCCATTTTGCGGATGTCTTGCTCTTCATGCATGGCATGGATCACAGATCCCGAACCCAAGAACATCAGGGCCTTGAAGAACGCATGAGTCATCAAGTGGAACATCGCCGCGCCAAACGCACCCACACCGCAGGCCGGAACATATAACCCAGCTGTGAGACGGTCGAATACGCGAGAACTTTTTTGATATCCCATTGGGTCATGCCGATGGTTGCTGCCATCACAGCCGTCGCCGCACCGATGATCGCAATCACCATCATTGTGTTCGGAGCCATGATAAACAGAGGATTCAATCGCACGATCATGTAAACACCCGCGGTTACCATGGTCGCCGCATGGATCAACGCGGAAACTGGTGTTGGACCCGCCATCGCATCTGGCAGCCAAACATATAGCGGGATCTGCGCAGACTTACCGGTTGCACCAATAAACAGGAACAAAGTTCCCAAAGTCACCGCACCAAACCAAACAAGCTCTGGCGTTTGCGGAGCCAAAGCATTGATCTCTTGGAAATTCAAAGTTCCAAAAGATAGGAACAGCGTGAACATTCCCAACAAGAAAGCCGCATCACCCACACGGTTGGTGATAAAGGCCTTCATTCCAGCTGCCGCTTTTTCTTTGTCTGTAAACCAGAAGCCGATCAACAGGTACGAGCAAAGACCCACGCCTTCCCAGCCGACAAACATCACCAACAAGTTGTCGCCCAAAACCAGCAGCAACATATTGAACAAGAACAGATTCAGGTAAGCGAAATATTTCGCCACGCCTTTATCGTGGTGCATGTATCCGATACTGAACAAATGGATCAACGAACCAACACCCGTGATGATCAAAATCATCACGGCGCTGATCGAGTCGACCACAAAGCTCATGTCGACTTTCAGCTTACCAATCGCCATCCACTGAAAAAACTGAACAACGATGTGTCGGCTTTCCGCTGGCATGCTGACCAAATCCGCCACCAGCAAAATCGAGCTGATAAAAGAAATCGCCGCCATGCTGGTTGCGATTGTGCCCGCCACGTTTCCAGAATGTTTTTTATAACGAAGACCGTTAATCAGAAATCCGATCAAAGGTGCCAAAATCAAAGTTGCCATCAAAGCCGTATGAGACATGTGGGCTTATCCTTTCAGGTGCTCGAAGAAACGGATGTTCACTTCTTTGAATCGCTTAAAGATCGAAACAGCCAGCGCCAAGCCAACCGCCGCTTCTGCAGCTGCGATTGTCATGACAAAGAAAACCATGATCTGGCCTTCGACTTTTCCAGAATAGCGGCTGAAAGCCACGAAGCTGATGTTCACAGCGTTCAGCATCAGCTCGATCGACATCAAAAGAACGATGGCATTTCGTCGAAGTAAGACGCCCGCCATGCCGACTGCAAAAAGTAGCGCCGACAAAACGAGATAGTGATTAATCGTGATGACTTCCAGAAACTCAGTGCTTGGCATGAGTTCCTCCTTTACTGCGCGACAGTGCCACGGCCCCAACGGCCACAATCAAAAGCAAAACCCCAAGGGCTTCAAATCCAAACAAATATTGCGAGAACAACAAACGACCCAGCGCTTTAGTGTTATCACCAGCCAGACCCGCCGCTGCTTCCTGAGTTGGAACCGCCAGCAAGTTGTAAGAGGTCATCAAAACCGAACCCACAATCAAACCACCCAACATTCCCACGCAAGCAAGCTTGATCGCGCCGGTGAATTTTCCATGAGTGAAACTGTGAAGCTCGTGTTTCAAATCGAAAAGCATCAGAACCATCACGAAAAGAACCATGACGGCGCCGGCGTAAACAATCAGCTGAACACCCGCCAAGAAGTAGGCGTTCAAGGTTACGAACAAGGCGGAAACTCCGACCATAGTCATTGCCAGGCTCAAAGCGCTATAGATCGGGTTTGTGATCAGAACAACCGTCAAGGCGCTTGCGCCTGTCAAGATTGCCAGAATCCAAAATAGAATTGCTTCGGG
>CBIHPB010000148.1:0-8841 GCA_966211485.1 uncultured Bdellovibrio sp. | reverse complement strand
CTGGCAGGCTTTCTGCCCACTTACTGTGATCGCCTTGCAGACGAAAATTGAAAATGGCAGTTCTTTGCCGCGCTCGTCATCCTTACATGAAGCAAGCAATCGGCAATAGTGATCGGGGCCGCAGGTTTCATATTTGAAACTGCCATCGACGGGCCCCTTGCATTGGATCAGCTTCGCTAAAGTGACTTGCGAAAGAAGCAATGTGATGGTGAGTGCGATTAAATTTCTCATCGACAGCTCTCTTTCTATTTCTGATCCGCAGTGTTGTTCGCAAAGCTTGGCCATTGCTCGATCTGATCAAAAGTCAGCGATAGTTTGATCTTGGCATCGCGTGCGAGTTTTTGTTTTGGCGGAATCCAGCTAGTCGGTGTCCGCATGACCACAGGTTTATCCACATTTGCACAGCTGAGATCGACATACTGTTTGTCGTAGTTCTGAACTTTGCAGGAGAAAGTCGCTGTCGGTGCAGGACTGGCGAAAGCAAATGATCCAAGAAATGTGCTTAGCAAAAGTAGTTGAAGTGAAGACATCATTTCTTTCCTCCGGCATCTGCACCCGATGGAGATTTCGTTTTTTGAGAACCGAGATCGATTCCGCCAAGGGCCATTAGATCGTCTGAAGCCGGCAATGGTTCTCGGTCATGGGCGACGTCTTGATCGTTGAAACAATTTTGAGCCGATGGGCATGTCCATTTTCCCTCGACCTGAACCGCTTTGCAGACCGCTGTTGTCACAGCTGTCGGATATCCGTTCCGCAGACAAGCAATGGATCCCACACAGATCGGAGTTCCACATTTTGTTTCCTTCACCATTTTTGGAGCCTCCAGAGCGGACTCTTCCTTGAATTCTTCGATGACCTCTTGAACTTTGCGATCTGATTTCGCCTCGATCGCATATCGGCATTGAAAGTTAGCGAATGAGAGGAGGGGAAACACGAAGGAAAGGACGAATAGGAAAAACGATTTGGACACGGGGAACCTCACTGCTTGTTGGCAAGCTGTCCACATTGTTTCATAGATGGGAATCAAATCGAACTCGTCTGAAGACTAGTAATCTGACGAGGCCTCGGATACGTTCTTCTTCATGAAATCTGCGCAAATTGTTTTCGTACTGAGCCTGGGTCTGGCTGCACAAAGCTATGCCGAGACGTGTACATACAAAACTTGGGAGTGGGATACCAAATCAAAGACTTCGGTCCATCATCGAACCGTCACCAAGCCCAAAGAGCAGCTGACTTCCGAGGAAAAAGGTTCCGTGCCCGGATGTTCAGTCTGCGAGGAGGACCAAACTGAAGTTCGCGTGAAGGAGTTACCAAAGTTTTGGATTTGCAAACGGTTTGAAAGCCAAATGGTCCGCGCGATTCAACAAGCGAAGGACGAAGGATTTCTCATTCACACCATCGTCGGTTACCGAGTCGGCCGATCCAAAGGACCTGTCGACTCCGAAGGTCTTCGAACCCAATTCAGCAACCATTCCTTCGGAACCGCGATTGATTTCAATTCAGAAATCAACGGACTGTATGACCAGTGTGTTGTCTTTGGACCTCAGTGCAAACTGTTGCGCGGTGGCGCCTACATTCGCGATCGAGCGGGGTCAATTTCCCCAGAAACAAGTCTTTATCTGGCCTTTCGCGAAATCGGATTTAAATGGGGCGGCGAAATTCCAGGGAAGCAAAAAGATTTTATGCACTTCTCGATCACTGGAGACTAAGATCGATTCCATTCTATGAATGCGAATTCAACCCTCCATTTTTACGATCCAGTTGTTATCGACACCCCGACTTTCAAAATTCGTCCGATGGCTGCGACCAGTTGGCAGAAAATCGCCGAGGGAGTTTTATACGAAGACTCGTTCCATTCGCGCAGCTGGGGAGTCAAAACTCCAGAAGATATCCACAAGCTTTTCACCAATGCGCAGAAAGCCTTGGAAAACAAAAAAGGAAACCCGCTGGTTTTCCTAAGTCCCGATGAATCCGAAGTCTACGGCATCACCAACTTCATGAATGTCGAGCCCGAAAATAAAATGATCGAAATCGGCGGCACGTGGATTGCGAAAAAATGGCAGCGCAGCCAGGTTAACACCGGAACCAAATTTGAACTGCTGAAATATATTTTCGAAGTCCTGAAATACAACCGCGTCGAGTTTCGCATCGATGCTGAAAATTTTCCGTCGCAGCGGGCGATCGAGCGCCTGGGAGTGGAATTAGACGGCCTTCTCCCGAGACGGAAAATAAACGCAAACAAAGACACGCGAGACTACAAATTTTACGCTGTCACCGATCGCACTTGGCCCCAGGTGAAAGAGCAGATTTCTGAATTGATGGATCGAATGAAAGATCCAGTCGAGTTGGAGATTTCTCGGATGAAGAATTTGCGCCGCGAAGGAAAACACGATTTGGCATTTCAGCAAACGTTGGCTCTAATCCAAAAGCACCCGAAACACGCAGGCCTCCAATATCTGGCAGCCTCGATTTGCGATGGCACCCGAACCGAAACTGAAGCTGTACCATTTTACCTGAAAGCTTTGGAGCTAGGACTTCCGAAATACGAAAGACGAGATGCGCTTCTAGGTTTAGGTTCGACCTATCGCTCGCTGGGTGAATACGAAAAATCAAAACAAATTTTCCAGAAAGCCATCGAAGAGTATCCCACCTACCGCGCCTACAAAGTTTTCTTAGCGATGACCGAATATAATCTTAAAAACGCAGAGACCGCAGTTTCCATACTTTTAAAAGAATTGTCGGCGACCACAAGTGACACCGGCATTCGCAGTTATCACCGGGCTTTGGAATTTTATGCGGACCGATTGAACGAGGTATTTGAATAATGTTGATCACAGCACGTGAACGAGATCTAGGCGGTTTTTCTGTTCGACGAATTCTTCCTTATGCGACTCATCGAATGGTGGGTCCTTTTATTTTCTTCGACCACATGGGCCCCGCGACGTTTCCGCCGGGCGAGGGAATGGAAGTCCGTCCCCACCCCCATATCAACTTGGCGACCGTGACCTACCTTTTCGAAGGGAAAATCCGTCACCGCGACAGCCTGGGCTCGGATCAATTGATCGAGGCCGGGGCGATCAATTGGATGACCGCGGGTCGGGGAATTGTGCATTCCGAGCGAACTCCGGATGATCTGAGACGAACGGGTGGGAAGATGAATGGGATTCAGTGTTGGGTGGCTTTGCCGACCGAGCACGAAGAAACAAATCCAAGCTTTCATCATCATCCGGCCAGGACGCTGCCCGAATTTGAAATCGAAGGTGTTAGTCTCAAACTTTTGTTGGGTCAGGCCTATGGGCACACAAGTCCTGTGAAGGTTCATTCTAAATTATTCTATCTCGATGTGAGAATGCCCAAGGGCGCGCATCTCATTTTGCCGCATGAAAATCAGGAAGCAGCTTTTTATTTAGTCGAAGGTCAAGTTCAGACGACAGAATCAATTGATGCCCTGACAATGGTCGTACGCGAACCGGGCCAAAGCTTGTCTTTAACTGCCCTTGAAGACTCGCGATTGATGGTTTTGGGTGGGGAGAACATCGGAAGTCGGCATATTTACTGGAATTTTGTCTCAAGTTCAGAAGATCGTCTGAACGAAGTGAAGGCCGATTGGGCCCTGGGACCAGGTCACCCCGGCAGTCGTTTCCCGAAAATTCCGGGTGACGATAAAGAATTTATTCCGCTTCCACCCGAGCCCGGCAGAAAACCAAATCCGCCCGGCACCGCCATGTAGATTTGGGACTTTGAAGATATCGTCAAAGTTTCAAACCTAGACTTGGAATCTAGACCTTCCAACCGATAAGTCTATGATTCGTATGAGCCTGAAAAGACTTGATATCATCGCTGTGCTGACCACCCTTCTCATCGGTGGATTAGTCCTTGTTGGATGGGCTTTCAATATTCCCGAACTCAAATCAATCTTGCCTCATTACATCACCATGAAGGCCAATACGGCTATCAGTCTGATATTCCTGGCGGCTTCGCATTTATTTTTCATCACCGGACATCAAAAATTGCGATGGCTTGTGCCGCTTTTTTCGATGCTGGCTTTTTCAGTCGGTTTCCTGACTTTGGCGGAATATATCTTTAACATCAATGTCGGACTGGACGAGTTGCTTTTCACCGACATGGTTCCGCCCGGTGCGCAGTTCCCTCCAGGCCGGTTAGCACCGATCACGGCCATCAATTTAATGATCATTTCGGTCGGACAAATTCTTGTATTCCCCAAGCGACGCCAGTTTTATTGGATCGCACAGGTCATGACCGCCATCGCCTTTTTGATTTCGTTCCAAGCTCTTGTTGGATATTCGCTGGGCATCACTTATTCGTTCGGCTCGGCATTTTATACCCAGATGGCTATTCACACGGCTTTCCTGTTTTCAGTCATCTGCATGGGAATATTGTACAGCCAAAAAGATCACGGACTGATGGCTTTGATCAGTGGTCCGACATTCGGTGGTCGCGCCGCCCGCCGTTTGATTGCAGCGGCCATGTTGGTACCACCGGTTGTCAACTGGCTTTATATTTTCGGCGAAAGAGACGGGCTATACGATGCCGACTTTGGCGTGTTGATCAAAGTCATGGGAAATGTCCTTTTCTTTTTGATCATCATTTGGCGCATCACCGTTGTCCTGAATAAATCAGAAAGCGCGCAGTTAAAAGCCGAAGCCGAGCTTCGCGAGACAAATCTGCATCTTGAATTGATCGTTGAAACGAGAACCCGCGCCATGCAAATCAGTGAAGGCCGGACACGGGCCATTTTAGATTCAGCATTGGATGCGATCGTCGGAATGGATTCAGAGGGATTGATTAACGAGTGGAATCCTCGGGCCGAGATCATGTTCGGATGGAAAAAATCCGAAGTCATTGGACGTCGGATGTCGGATGTGATCATGCCAGAGGAATTCCGGCCCCTGCATGAAGCTGGCGTGAAAAAATTTGTGGAAACGGGAAATAGCACGATCCTAAACCGGAACATCGAGCTGATTGCTTTAAGAAAATTTGGAAAACCATTTCCGATCGAACTTTCCATCAGCGCGATGGGCTCAAAACACGACTACAATTTTACGGCTTTCATCGGCGATATCACGCAGCGAAAAATGGATGAAGAGAAGTTGAAGCAGTTGAATCAAGAACTAGAGAAAAAAGCGGCCGAAGCGCGGCAGGCCTCGGAATTAAAAAGCTTTTTTCTGGCCAATATGAGCCACGAAATCCGGACGCCAATCAATGGAGTGATCGGCATGGCAGGCCTGGCTCTGGATACAGATCTGAGCCCCAAGCAACGCGAGTATCTTGAAATCATCCGTCTTTCCGCCGACAGCCTGCTGACGATTGTGAATGATATTTTGGATCTTTCAAAAATCGAATCCGGCAAGATGGAGCTTGAACAAATCGACTTTGAGGTGGCCTCTTTGATCCGAGATATTCATCGTTCGATGTTGTATGCGGCCGAAAAAAAAGGTCTGCAATTGAATTTGGATATTTCACCGGATGTTACCACCAATGTCAGCGGAGATCCGGGCCGGTTGCGCCAGATTTTTCTGAATCTGATTTCCAATGCGGTGAAATTTACCGAGCGGGGAACTATCACTGTTCGTGGAAAAAAGATCAGCGACATCAATCAGTCGATGGTCTTTCAATTCGAAGTCCAGGACACTGGAATTGGAATTTCCAAACAAAAGCAGGACAAACTTTTCCAACCGTTTTCACAGGCTGATGATTCCACCAGCCGTAAGTTCGGCGGTACGGGTTTGGGTTTATCCATTTGCCGTCGCTTGGTTGAAATGATGGGTGGAGAAATTCAAGTCACGAGTGAAGAAGGAAAAGGTGCTCTTTTTTCATTCACGATCAAACTTGCGGTGTCTCATACTCCAATCATCACAGAGCTGGATAAATCGGAAACTTTGGTCGACAATCGAACACTGGGGCATATTCTGGTTGTTGAAGACAATCCTGTGAATCAAAAGGTCGCTTTGGGAATGCTCCAAAAACTGGGCCATCGCGTGGAAGTGGTTGGCAACGGCAAAGAAGCACTGGAGGCATTGGCCCGTGTTCCCTATCATCTGATTTTGATGGACTGCCAGATGCCCGAAATGGATGGGTTCGAGGCGACCGAGCATATTCGTGCTGGAAAAGTGGGGCGTGCGAAAATTCCGGTGATTGCGATGACTGCCAATGCTTTGTCTGGCGACCGAGAAAAATGTTTGGCTGCTGGGATGAACGATTACATTTCAAAACCTGTTACGATCGGTGCTTTGGATAAAGTCATTCAAAAGTGGCTGTAAGAAAAGAAAAGGGCCCGGTTTCCAAGGCCCTTCCCAAAATTCAATTCACACATTCAATACCGAACAATTACTGAAAGCTCGCTTTGACCACTGTTCCCGAGAATGCCGTGTAACCGCGGACGACAATCTGGTAAGTTCCTGTTTTGGGAGAGGCGACAGAGCACTTTTCGTTGTTACCAGATGTATACGGACGGCAGTCATAACTTGAAGTCGTGGGCTTCGCACCGAACTTCACATAAAGATCTGCATCCGGAGATCCGCCTGAAAGCTCGATTACCAAGTTTTTCGCTCCCGCAGGAATCTCTACCGTAAACACTTTTTCTGAACCTTTCGCACCCGAGATTGCGGCTGTTGCCACACCATTGCGAAGACGACTGTCATTCACTGGTGGTGGAGGCGGCGGAGGCGGCGTGCTTCCGGTCACAAACTGAGTGTTCAAGAGACGATTCGGCGATCCAGAACCTGCCGAGCCGACTTTGCCTGCGATACTTCCCGCAATCAGTGCAGCCTTCACTTGATCCGGAGTCGCATTTGGATTGCGCTCGAGATAAAGGGCGACGACACCGGCGCCGTGAGGAGAAGCCATTGAAGTTCCGCTGATAATATTGGTCGAAGTGGTCGATGTATCCCAAGTCGATTCAATATCGCTACCCGGAGCAAAGATATCCACGCATTCGCCAAAGTTTGAGAAAGAAGATCTTTGGTCGGCGTTCGTCGTCGCACCCACTTTGATCGCCAGTGGCATACGTGCGGGTGAACCCAAGCACGCCGATCGGTTTTCATTTCCGGCCGCCAGAACATAAGTCACACCAGCGCGAATCGATCCCGCGATCGCGTCTTCCAAAGCCTGCGAAACCGGTCCGCCCAAGCTCATGTTGGCAACAGCTGGCTTCACATGATGAGCTGTCACCCACTCGACCCCGGCAATAACACCCGAATAAGATCCACTGCCGTTGCAATCCAGAACTCGAACGGCAATCAGATTTACGTTTTTCGCCACACCGAAGGCTCGGCTTCCGATCGTACCGGCCACGTGTGTTCCGTGACCGTTACAATCGGTGGCATCCGAATCACCGTCGACAAGATCGGCCCCAGAGGCGGCTCGGCCCTGGAATTCCTGATGAGTCGTTAAAATACCGGTATCAATGACGTAAGCATTTACGCCAGCGCCCGAGACTTGATAGTTGTAATTGCGATCCAGCGGAAGATTCGCCTGATCGATTCGGTCCAATCCCCAAGTCACCGCACTTTGAACCGTGTTCACTGTTGCGATCTGATCTTTTTCCACATAGGCGACCGATGGGTCTTTAGCGAGCTCTCGCGCTTTTGAAGCACTGAGCTTGAAAACCCCGGCATGGATCGCCGATGAGAACATCTTTCTTGCCGTTGGAAGGGCGAATCGATTCGACAAGCTCAGCATCGAGGATTTGACGAAGGCTCGAGCCTGAACAGGAGAATCTTCGACCGCAAGCAAGGGACTTTTTTTCAAGACGACTATATAATCGTCAGTCTTTTGCTCGGACTCTTGATTGGTTTGATCCTCGATGGGCGCTGGAGATTCCGACTCCATTTTCGCACAAGCGCTGATCAATAGTGAAAGCACGGCACCTACGACGAGTGTCGTTTTCCGAAATTCCTTTTTCAATTTTCCCCCTCTGGTTTTGACAACCACCCTGTTGAGGGACAAAGACGCCGCGTGAGAAAGGTTAATGACTGTCTTACTTTTTTTGCTCGGGCAGATAAAAAATATTCCGTACGAATTACACGGCGACCGCCAAGGACGACACTGTCTAAGTTTCGTACACCTAACAAAACCCTGAAATGCCTTTCATTTTATCTTAACCGAGCAGCACAGTTGGCCTTCTTCTTGAACACTAAAAGTTTAGTCTCGAAGAATAGGTGTGAATATGTCGGTGGCAGGCATTTTAAGTTCGGTGGTCTTTCTCTTTGCTATGATGGCAAACGCCGCTACGCCCTTGAATACAGTCAAGGGGTACCAGGAATGGAAGCAGGAGAAAGTCCAATACGCGATGACCCAGGGAATCGCGGTTCGCGCGCAGCTGATTAAGGCGGCGGCGGAGAATAATAAGAAGCAGGTTGAGATGCTGGAAAGGCAGCTCGCCCAATTGAATTGGAACGTCGAGGTCGCCCGTGACCTCTCGGTAACGGACTATTTCGTCCTTTATCTTGCTCAACAGCCTCAAACGGACCGCTTTCAGCAAGCAGCCCAAAAAATGAGCACAAAAGAGGTGGCCGAGCTGATTGAGGCGTATTCGAACACCCTGGGAACCACTTCAGCCGAGGCCGTTGTCAAACCGACCCCTCAGGCTGCGATTCCAGGTAAACTGCCGATTCAGGCGATCCAGGGCAAATAGGTTCGTTTTAAAGACATTTCGAGCATCCCAATCTTCGGTTTTGCCATTCCTAACCCCTTGGGATGGCTTTGCTTTTTAAATTTAATCTTTCCGACCTTGACAGGTTATGGGTGCCCTCCATATTCATTGCGTTTTGCATTTTCAAAACTGACATAAAATCCATGAATTCGAGGAGGATACAATGG
>CBIHPB010000147.1:0-8842 GCA_966211485.1 uncultured Bdellovibrio sp. | reverse complement strand
GAGCCAGGATCATCACAGTTGACGGAGTTTCAGCTACTGTGTTGATTTCACCTTGGTCGCCAAGCTTTGCCAAGATATTAAACGTCGCCAACAAGCTATGATCTGCTTTCTGCTTGCTCAAAGCTTCTTTGGTTTCAGGAACTGTTTTGCATTCGGCCTTGATCTGAATCACATTTGTATTTGCATCTGCTTGCGGAGCCGCAGCAGCTGGGGTCGCAGGGCTTGCTGGAGTCGCAGGAGATGCCGGCGCTGTTGGATTATTTCCATTGCCCTCTGGCTTTGCCGGAGCGGCTGGAACCACAGGAGCTTCCGACTTGCCTTCCAATTCAGCTGATTGGCCCTCACGAGGTTTTCCAATCAACAAAGCACTTTGATTCAACTTCGAAGCTTCAACACTTTCATTTGTCTTTAAGTTCTTCTCTTCAATCGTCAGACCCAAAGCTTTGTTTGATGCGGTTTGAACTTTCAAAGACCAAGCTTTTGTATCAGCAACAAAAGATTTCAAAATTTCATGCAAGACAAAGTGTTCGAGCTTGATCACGCGCTTTTTATCAGACTTGGCAATTTCTTCGAGAGTGCCTTCTTCTTTTGAAGTCAGAGAGTAATTAATGGACTCAATTGAAATCACTTTCTTGTCCCGAACTTCACCCAAACGAAGCGTTGAGTCTTCGATCACAACCACCGCATTGGCGCGGTTCAAAGATCCATTCAACCAAGTCGCCGCCAACAAGGAAGTTCCTGAATACTCTTGCAGCTCGGTATTTTCCAAAGCGTCAAACAAGGAAACTGAGGTTGGATTGTATTTGAACTTGCGATTGTTCTTCTCCTCAATCATCGGATAGATTTTCTTCAGCTCTTCCAATTTGGTCGCCTTTGAATCGAGAGATAATTTTCCAATTTTAGCCCAAGCCGCACTGCGGGCATCATCCAACTTTGTGTCCTTTGGAAGAGTCTTCGAGTGCAGCTCGACCAAGGCTTTCGCCAAAACTTCACCGGAAGGAATTTCGCCCTTTTTAAGAAGTTCCATGACAGCTTTCGCATCAGACTTTGGTGCGTCGGTTTTTTCGAGGTCCCCGAACTTGATTCCGTCGACCATGGCTGCGGTTTCCGTTTTTTCTTTTTTCTTGTCTTGGTCCGCGTACTTCGAATTTTTCGGAGCACACTGAACCAAAACTGAAATCGCGGCTGCGGACAGCATCAAACCAACAGTAGCAACTTTTAATTTCTTCACGGGCATTCTCCTCGTTCCTTCGAACAAATTTTTTCTCACAACATCCCTGTTCAGCAATTCCGTAGCCAAATGCCAGGGCCTCAGATGCAAATGAACGGTCGCTCGCGTCGGATTTGTCTCATCTTGAGACAGTTTCATCGCAGGCGGCAGCCCCGCGCCGTTTTTCGTCTCGCAACTGTCAAGGTCATGATCTCTTAGCGCAAGCAATTGAGCTCAAACACTATGTCGATTGTCTGATCGACCCGACTGCGAATGCAAAACTGCAAAGCCCGCCTCATGGACTCACTCCCCAGCCCTTGTTAAAAATAAAGAAAGCACGCGGCGCTTTTCGGTAAAGGAGAGTTGTATGGCTGAGGAAAAACCTCGGTTTGGGTTGGTTCTGACTGGAGGGGGGGCTCGCGCCGCCTATCAAGTCGGTGCCCTGCGGGCCATCGCCGAGATTACCGAGTTTGAACGAAACCCATTTCACATTGTCTCGGGTTTTTCAGCGGGAGCTATCAACGGAACTTGGCTGTCCAGTCACAGCTGCAGTTTCAAAAAGGCCACCAAAGCCATGTGGGATGAGTGGTCGACCTTTACGACGGACCGTGTTTTTCGCAGTGATTTATTGTCGGTTTCCGGAATCGCTGCGCGCTGGATTCAAGGCCTTGGCTTGGGCGGACTGAAGGCCAAAGAAAAATCACATGACGAAACCGCCAAGCAAATCACTTACCTGCTTGATACGACGCCGCTCTATCAATTCGTGCGCTCACATATCGACTTTGCAACACTGAACCGGTACCTACAAAGTGGGGATCTCTACGGGTTGTCCGTCACGGCCGCCAACTATCGCACCGGACATTCGACTGCCTTTTTCTGGGGGCATTCCAGCATCAAGGATTGGGAAAAACTCAATCGCATCAGCGTGCGCACGGAAATTCGAGCCGAGCACGTCATGGCCTCGGCTGCGATACCGATTTTTTTCCCACCCGTTCGGATCGGCGATTCGTTTTACGGTGATGAAATGGTGCGCTTAAATGCTCCGCTCAGTTCCGCCATTCATTTGGGTTCGGACCGCCTGATGGTTATCGGAATCCGCGGACCCAGCTCGACATCCGAGGCCACCAATCCCAGGTCCAATACCATTTCACTGGGCGAAATTGCCGGTACCATTTTGAATGGACTTTTTTTTGATGCACTCGACGCCGATCTCGCACGCATGGAGCGCATCAACCGAACTTTGTCGATGATCTCCGATGAAGAGCTCCAACATCATCCTGATCATCTACGCCCGATCCCGGTGATCCACCTGCGCCCCAGTGAGGAGGTCGCCTGCCTGCCAGCTCAGGAGCTTTCAATGATGCCGGGCACCCTGCGGTTCTTTTTGCGTGGCCTGGGACTGAAGGAAGAGCGCGGACGTGATTTGCTCAGCTACCTGGCGTTCGAGCCAAAATATCTGCAATCATTGCTGGAAATTGGCTTTGAAGACACCGTCAAGCGCCGGGATCAGATCCGCGAGTTCTTTCAGATTCATCCTCGATCTCGCCAGGTTGGCACTTCCCCCAAACGATCGGCCGCGATTGGTGCTGGCCGGAGTGCTCGAACTGTGGATGCTTAACAAACCATTCAGGTTCACGAAGCCCAGCATCATTCACAGCTGTTTTTGATGCATTCATCGCCGTCCTGTTCTAGCGTTGAGCCTGATGTTGAAAGCGTGGCACCGACGGGCTTCGATTCGTAGCAGTTTAATCTGGGCAGGATCCCTTTTGGTCTCGGCTGCGCTGTTTATCTTTATCGCCGGCGCTTATCTCTTCGCCTTTCGTCCTTTCATTCAAAATCTGGCAACAGCTCAGCTTGAAAATTCGTCCCAACAGGTCGAGGCCCGGCTTCAGACCCTGGTTCGGCGTGTGGAAGCGATCGTTCGGTTGAACCATGATTGGGGTATCGCTGGACTTTTGGAATTGGACCATCCCGAAGCCATCAACCATCTTTGGGCACCGATTTTGAATCATGGGCCAGATCTTTCATCAGTCGTGATTGCCGATGAAACCGGACACGAGATGCTGCTGACGAAAAATCCGGAAGGACAATTCATCAATCGCTTCACCAACCCGGATGTCTGGGGAAAGCAAGCGAGACTGAAAACTTTCGATCAAAATTGGAAGCTTTTAAAAGATGAAAAGATCGATCTCGATTACGATGCTCGAAACCGCCCTTGGTTTCAAGGCGGCATCCAGCTGACCAACAGCGAAGATCTTTTTTGGACCGAGCCTTATATTTTCCGCTCCAGCCTCGAGCCTGGTTTTTCAGTCGTCACCCATTGGCGGGATTCGAAAGGCAAGCGCCATGTGATGACCAGCGATATGAAGTTAATCGATTTGTCCCGCTTTACCCGTGATCTCATTGCTGGCCGCGATGGCTTCACCGTGATTTTAACGGAAAGCGGAACTGTTTTGGGGCTTCCACGCGATCCTCGCTTCACGTCCGATGAAGCTATTAAAAATGCCGTGCTCAAACCAGTGGCCGAGATTGGCGTGACTCCACTGACCGAGGCCTATCGCCTCTGGAAATCAGAAAAGTCTTCCAGCCATGGGCTTCTCAGTTTCGAAGTCGGCGACAAATCCTGGTTGGGAGTTTTTCACACGTTCCGTTTTGGTTCCCGCCCCCTGTTGGTTGCGACACTGGCCCCAGAAGCTGATTTCTATCCTCCTTTGACTCGCACCATGTTGCTGCTGACCGGTGTTGCCATCCTGGCCTTCATCGCCACGTGGTTTTTAGCCATTCGGTTTTCCACACGCTTTGCCAAGCCTTTGGAAAAATTGGTCGCGGAAAGTTTTCGAATTGGACGTCTGGAGCTTCACGATCCGGTGCAGGTTCGCTCGAACTGGCGCGAGATCGATTCACTTGGGAAAGCACAAGAATCCATGCGGCTTGAATTATTAGCCGCGACTCAGGGCTTGGCTCAGGCCAAGGACAATTTGGAGGCCAAAGTTGCGGCCCGCACTCAGGAATTGCAAGCCGCCAAGGCTGCGGCCGAACTGGGAAGTCAGGCCAAAGCCGAATTTCTCGCCAATATGAGCCACGAGATTCGCACACCAATGAATGCGATTTTGGGACTCACCCGCCTGACACTCAAAACTGAGATGAGCCAAACTCAGCAAGATCATATGCTGAAGATCGAGCGCGCCAGCCGGCACCTGCTGGGAATTATCGACGATGTTTTGGATGCTTCGAAAATTGAGTCCGGAAAACTTCTTCTTGAACACAACGAGTTTTGTTTGGACGAAGTCTTGATGGATCTGGCCAATCTCATCGGCGAGCCCGCAGCGGCGAAGGGGCTGGAAGTGATCTTTGATGTTGCAGCTGAAATCCCCGAACGTTTAGTCGGCGATCCGCTGCGCTTGGGACAAATCCTTCTGAACTATGCCAGCAATGCCGTGAAGTTCACAGACCGAGGCGAAGTGCTGATCACCGTCGAGGTGCTGGAAAATCACGAGCGCCACACGAATCTTTGCTTCAGCGTTCGCGACACGGGCGTGGGACTCAGCCCGGCCCAAATCGACAAGCTCTTCACCGCTTTCCAGCAGGCCGATGCTTCGACGACGCGCAAATACGGCGGCACAGGCTTGGGGCTTGCGATCTCGAAAAAGCTGGCCGAGATGATGGGCGGCGAAGTCGGAGTCGAAAGTGAAATTGGCCAAGGAAGCTGCTTTTATTTTACCGCCAAACTTCATAAATCACCGCATGAGGAATGCGCTGACGAATGGTCCCTTAAAAAAATCTCAGGCCTGCGCTGCCTGGTGATCGACGATTCCAGCTCCAGCGCGCAGGCTCTCACACAAGGGCTCAGACGTTTTCATTTGCAGGCCACATTTGTCGAAACTGCGGCCGCCGGCCGAGAAGCCATCGATCGAGCCAACCGGGAAGGCCTTCCCTATCAATTGATTCTGATCGACTGGAGTCTTCCAGGCCAAGATGGCTTCGAAGTGGCCCGCACCATTCGCCAGAATTGGCCAGACGCTTCGACCGCGCCAAAAATTTTGATCGCCATTCCATCAGGCCTGCCGATCGGACCGGGCTCGTCCTCGATTGACGGCATGATTTCAAAACCTGTGGCACCAACAGCGCTGCGTGAAAGTTTGAAAGATATTTTTGGTCTCGCTCAAACTCGCGAGCCGGAACAGACTCTTGAATTCATTCCTAAAAATCTGGCAGGCGCCCGGGTTCTCTTGGTCGAAGACAATCACCTCAATCAAGAGGTCGCCGTCTCGATGCTTAGCGAGGGCGGACTGCAAGTCGATGTGGCCGACAACGGACAAACCGCTTTGGACCGATTGGCCCGGGCCAGCTACGATTTGGTGCTGATGGATATGCAGATGCCGAAGATGGACGGCTTGACCGCAGCGAAAAAGATTCGCGAAATTCCAGGGCTTCAAAAACTTCCAATCATCGCCATGACCGCAAACGTGATGCCGGCGGATCTCCAGCGATGCGGCGAGGCCGGAATGAATGACCATATCGGAAAGCCCGTCGAAATCGAACGCTTGTGGCAGGTTCTCTCCAAGTGGATTGCACCGACTCAAATTTCTTCGGTTGCAGCAAAAACCACGGTCCGGGCGACCTTCCAGCGTGAGCCGGAATTGATGCCGGGACTTCGCCGCATTCCGGGTTTGGATTTCGAAGGCGGACTGAAACGCCTCGGCGGACGCGAGCTCGCTTACCTTAAAATTCTAAGACTCTTTTTGAAAAATCATGGCCAGGCCGCTGACGAAATTCAGACCCGCATACTTTCGCAAGATTGGAACGGAGCCCTTCATCTGATTCACACGCTCAAGGGTGTCGCTTCCAACATCGGCGCCAAATTTGTCGAGGCCGAAGCGGCAACACTTGAACGCGCGGTTAAGAACCACGCGCAGACGTCACTGATAGAAACTTTAATCGCCAGCCTTGGCGTGCATTTGGAAGTCCTCACAGTTCAACTTAAAGAGCACCTTCCTCCGGTCGAGGAAAATCAAATCTAACCAAAGCTTTATATTAAGATTGCCAAACAACAAAACTGTTCGGATCAGTCCGAGACAAAAATGTTTAGAATCTCCTTAGGTCAGAATAAGTTTCCCTGGAAGCCCTTTTTGAAAATTCCTGTCCTTCCGAAAGTTTATTCAAGCAAAGAAATTTGTTGGAGGATTCATGGGTTCGATTTTCAAAGGTATTCGCGGGCAACTTTTCATCGCCAGTCTGATTCCAGTCGTGGCCATTTTGGTGTTACTGATGGTCAGCATTCAGTCGTCTTCAAAGCTGGGTGGAATGCTTCAGAACAGCTACCAGATCAGCGTTCCCAATCTGGATTACGCCGGCAACATTCTCGCTTATCGTGCGGGCTTTGCTTATTACACCTGGGCTGGGATCGGAACGTCTGAAGACACGAAAATGCAAAAAGAATTTGTCGAGAAGGCCCGCACCGCCCTTGATAAGTGGAAAAAAGCGGCTAATGAATTTGATAAAACAGAATCTCTCCCTGGCGAAGACGAGGTTTACGGACCTGCGAAAGAAAACCAAGCTCGCGTCTTTGAACTGTCGGAAGAAATTCTTTCAAATCTTGAAAAGAACACGCCTGAATCCATCGTTGCGATCAAAAAACAAATGAACGGCGGCGAATGGCACGAGAAGGTGACGATCTTGCGCAAGTCCGTCGAAGCCACCATTCAGTTTTATCGCAAGAATGCCCAGGACGGCGACCTCGAGCAACAGGCCTTGCGTGCCCGCACTCAGACCTTGCTGTGGACTGTGGGTGGAGCCGCGGCCCTGCTGACTTTCTTCCTGCTCTTGTGGTTGGGGGCCCGAATCGCCAAAGCTGTTGGCGGAATTTCAACCGAGCTGGCACAAAGCGGAGCCCATTTGACTTCGGCGATCGAACAGCTGACAGGTGCAGGCCAATCTCTGTCCAGCAGCTCGGCGACGACTGCTTCTTCTTTGGAGGAGACTGTCGCTTCCTTGGAAGAGCTGACCTCGATGGTGAAGACCAATGCCGACAACGCGCGCGAAGTGGCGTCTTTGTCACAGAACTCTCGCAACTCGGCTGAAAAAGGTGAAACTGGAATTCAATCCCTGCTGGCATCGATGCAAGAGATTTCAAACTCGTCCAAGAAAATCGAAGAGATCATCAATGTTATCGACGATATCGCTTTCCAAACCAATCTTCTGGCTTTAAATGCGGCGGTTGAAGCCGCGCGTGCGGGCGAACAAGGAAAAGGTTTTGCGGTTGTCGCCGAAGCGGTTCGCGCTTTGGCTCAACGTTCAGCAGAGGCGGCGAAAGATATCACGTCGCTGATCAAAGACAGCGTCGATAAAATCGATGCGGGCTCGCGCACGGCCGATCAATCCGGCGTGATGATGAAAGAGCTGACGGACTCGGTCAAAAAAGTTGCGGACCTGGCAAATGAAATCGCAACGGCAAGTTCAGAACAACGCACGGGAATCGACCAGATCAGTCAAGCGATGAATGCTCTGGATCAAGGCGCACAAAGCAATGCGGCTTCGTCGGAAGAGATTGCGGCCACCGCTGAAGAGATCAGCGCCCAGGTCCATCAGACCAAGCATTTAATCGGCGTCCTGGAAGAAAAAGTGATCGGCGGCCAAACAGCCGCTGCTCACAAACCGGCGCCAGCTGCGAAACCTGCCTCATCTGTGCGCAAGGTCGCCTAACCGGCCGCATAGCAACTTTCAGTTTACCGGCGGATGCAGGCTTGCTAGGTTTGAGGCATGCGCAAAAGCGAATCCCTCTTGTTCCTAGCTTGGCTGCTGAGTTTAGTTGCAACCCTCACCAGTCTTTTTTTCTCTGAATTCATGAAGCTTCCACCTTGCAATCTGTGCTGGTATCAGCGCATTTGCATGTATCCGCTGGTGGTGATTTTGGGAGTCGCTTTCTCCACGCAGGATTCCAATCACCATCGCTACAGCTTACCTTTAATTGGCGCTGGTTGGCTGCTCGCCCTTTACCACAATCTTCTCTACTACAAGATTATTCCCGAGAAACTGGCCCCGTGCTCGGCTGGCGCTTCTTGCACGGACAAGCAGCTTGAACTCTTTGGATTTTTGACGATTCCTTTGATGTCACTTCTCACCTTCACCGCTCTTTTCATCCTCATCGCACTTCATCGAAAGAACAGGACAACCTCATGAAACGAAATCACATCATTCTTCTAACTGTCTTAGCTTTGGGAAGCATTTTCGCCCTGGCCGTCGCCTTCTTCAAATCCGAAGAGATCGCAAGTCCCACACCTGCTGCCGCCGTTCGCGTGCCGGCTGAAAAGCTCTTCCATCCTTACAATGCCCGCATCGGAAATCCCAAAGCCAAAGTCACCGTCGTCGAGTACCTTGATCCCGAGTGCGAAACTTGCGCGGCTTTAAGCCCCATGGTCAAAGGCCTGATGAACGACTACAAGGACCGCGTCCTGTTTGTGGTGCGCTACATGTTGTTTCATGGAAATTCAAAACTGGCCGCCACCGCCGTCGATGCCGCTGGAAAACAAGGAAAGAACTGGGAGATGCTGGCCCAGCTTTTCTATCGCAAAGATTGGACTCATCAAGAGACACCACAGAATGCTTTTTTCGAGCAGGTGGCCAAAGAACTGG
>CBIHPB010000146.1:0-8876 GCA_966211485.1 uncultured Bdellovibrio sp. | reverse complement strand
GCTGCAGCGCGCAGAGTCCCGCGATCGCTGCCTCTTGGCGCTCCCGGCGTTTAAGATTGAGAATCTAAATTCGGGAAAACAAAAATTTATTGTTGATCAGCTTTACTTGCGGATTGCTTCTGAACTCTGCAAGCAAGCCGTGTAGGTGAAACCAAAATTCTATTTCGCTTGAATCACTTCGTCGAACTTCTGATTTGGCGTCAGCGATCGCGGATTCACTCAAGCTAGTGAAGAGAATGTTAACTCGCATTTCTCGAGTGAAAATTGGGAAAAATTTAACAGTTTTTAGAGGGGAAATCGCTGCATGTGGTGTTCAATTTTTCCGATAAAAAAGTGTGGGACAAAGTGGAGTCAGCTCAAAGTTCACCTTGAGATTTACTGCCGGAAAAGTGTTTTTCTTTTTCCTGGTGGGCCTTTCATTTCAATCGTCCTTGGCGATGAACGATTCACCACAGACTTTCACGCTGGACGGTCAGCTTTTCCAATCCAGCACGACAACTCCGCTGTTAGACGCCAACGCACTTGTGAAGGTGCAAATCATCAATCCAAATGGGACTTGTTTGCTGTATGAAGAGCAACAGACAGTGAACACGATCTCCACGGAAGGCTATTTTCATATCAACGTCGGTTCGGCATTCGGCTCGGCCAAACGAACGGCGAACGATCCAGGCCGCACCATGAATCAGATTTTTCAGAACACGGCACCCATTCCAGCGACAAATGTTACAGGCCAGACTTGTGCTGGAGGCGCTTACACTCCGGCCGCTGGAGCAGTTCGATATTTCCGCATCATCGTGACCCCGTCTGCGACCAATGTGGCCGACACCTTGACTCCGGACCTGGTGATCGATTCGGTGCCACAGGCACTGGTGGCTCAAAGTGTTCAGGGCCTCGAAAAATCAGGCATCTTGCAAACAGCGACAGGTGCATCGTTGGCTTTGACTCAGGCCAATTTGGAAGCGCTTTTCACCGTTCCAGCTTATACAAATCTGCAAGCCATTCTAGCCGGAAATTTTTTGCAGACGGATGCGTCGGGCGCGACTTTGCCAGCCTATGCGGCGACTCCGGCCGGAGTTTCGGCTGGAGACATCTGGTATGATACGACGACCAACCAAATCAAATATCAAAACAACGCCGGCGTTCAGACAATCGGCCCCTCTTCTAGCGGCATCTCGTCTCTAACCGTCAGTTCGGATCTTTCAATCAATGGTATGGTCGCGGGCACGGTCAGTACAGGAGCCGCGACCCTTGATATTGCGGCGATTTCCACGCCAGGAAAAGTCTCTGGAAATGCAATCACGTCGGGAACCATCAGCGGATCAGCCGCTATCAACACGACGGGAAATATCACCACCAACGGGATCATCAGCGCGGCGGTGGGTCAGTCCACGTTTTATCGTTTGTACAACGGAGCTTTCTACACTCAGCTGACCGCCAATGTGATCATGGGAAATACGACCTTCACTCTTCCTGTTGACGCGGGAATTGCTGGACAGGTCTTGGCAACGGATGGAACTGGTGTCATGTCGTGGGTCAGTCGCTCTTCTCTTTCGACGTCGTTGGACGTCAGTGGGGCTGTGAATGCCGCGGGGAATATCAAATCTGCCGGGCAAATCGCAGCCGCTTCGAAAACCATCACTGGCGGAACCGCGACAAATTCCATTGATTGGAATAACGGCAATTCGATTTCCACGTCATACGGCTGTGGCTTATCCTTCACGTTCGCCAATCTCCGAGACGGCGGAACTTACACTTTGGCAGTCACAGACGCAGGCACAACCGCCTGCACTTTTTCGACGATCACCACGGGCACGGATGCTGCGACTGTGACCTATAAATATTTACCAACCAACGGGGCCAGGGCCGGAACATCGGACACGATTTACACCCTGATGAGGGTGGGAAATGTCGTGTATGTTTCCTGGGCGTCAGGATTTCAGTAATGAGACGAATTCTTTTTTTAATTTTCATGATGTTTGGATGGACAGCCTGGGCCGGCGGGCAAATTCCATTTCTGTTTATGCCAGTTCCAACCTTGCCGCCTTTGTACTGGAATCAGACTTATTTGCAGTTTGATGGATTCGGTGCCGGGGGCTACACGCAGACTTTGACACTTCGGAACCGGGGCTCGGTGACGACAGGCTCGTTGACCATTGCACTGACGACGAACGGAACAGCTTTTTCGATCAGCAACGACACTTGCTCGGCCTCGATTCTTTTGCCAGGGGGCAGTTGCACCGTCGATATTTCCTTTAATGGATTTGCAACAAGTATCGACGAAATGCTGTCGGCGACTGATGGGACCCGGACGGCCGCACCGGTGACTATTCATAATTGCAGCGGTTGCTAGATCTGATGGAATTCAGCTTGGCTCGGCTGGCAATCCAAGTGAAAATAAGTCGTGGAGCTGACAAAACGAAATCATTTTGAATTTGGACGTCTGCCAGACGATGCGCAGACCTTTGTTTCCCTGGTGGGAAAAAGCGAAGCTGAATTTAAAAGCGGTCTCGAGCAAGCGGCCTTGGATGCGCGATACATTTCCGAGACTCACGGCCAGCTGCCGATCGAGCTTTGTTTGTCCGGTGGCATTGACTCGGAGGCCATGCTTCAGGCCTTTCTGCACGCCAAGGTTCCGGTACGAGCCAATTTCTTTCGTTTTGAAAATGATCTCAACCTGCATGACATTTCGACCAATCTGGCGATTGTTGAAAAATTGCAGATCCCGCGACGGATTTTCGATTTTCAAATTATCAATTTTTTTGAATCCGGAAAGTTTTTGGAAGTCGCACAGAAGTATGAATGCCAATCGCCGCAGATTGCTGCCCATCTTTGGATGCTGGATCATGTGGACGGTCTTCCTTGTTTCGCGGGCAATCCGATTGCGCCGGTTTGGCGGAATTCGTCGTGGTTTTTTGTCGGGCTACCTGGCGAGCTGCACAGTACGTATTTTAAATACTTTTTGATCAACGAGCGGCCGGGGATTCCGTGGTTTTTCATCTATTCTCCCGAGCTGATTCAAAGCTTTATTCACCTGGATTGTATGCGGCCTTACCGCGAGAAAACGATCATGAGACCCGAGCAATACACCTATCTGGAAAAATGCCGCTCTTATGCAGAAGCGGGATTTAACGTGAAGCCTCGGCTGGATAAGTTCACTGGATTTGAAAAAGTACGCGATTACTATGACCAGAAAATGAACACCAAGTTCGGAACCGGTTTTGATCAGCAATTTCGAAGACCTTTAGAGAAAATGTTTTCTTTTCCCGAGAAATACTATCAAATGATTCCGCAAGAGCTGATGGATGGATGTCGAAGTCATAGTTAAAGAAATCGATTTTACGACGATTGCCGAAATTTGGCGCGAACATTTGTGGCCAGGCCGAATCTCGCCTATCGAGCCCGTCAGCTGCATCAATGTCGAAGGAAAAATCGATATCAAAATTAAAAATTATCCAGGCAAACATTTCGGCGCCTATGCCGGTGGCGAACTTGTCGGCGTGATCAGCTGTCACAAAGTCAGCGAAGAGATGATGCGTCTACGGGGCATTTATGTGTTCCCGGCCTTCCAAGGCAAACGCATCGGGACTTCGCTGATCAATCAGGTGAAGCTGGAAGCTCGTCGGGAAAAGACTAAAGTGCTCTTCGCCATGATCCGGGAAAAAAATCAAAAATACTTCCGCCTGAATGGCTTTCGTCTTTACAGGCGCCAGGAAGGTTACGAATTCGGCCCGCACGTCATCATGGTGGCCAGCTAAAATCGGGATTCAGCTTCCTTGGTAAAATCCTTCTGCTCCTGTGAATGCTCGCGAGCCAACTCTTTCAATGAAACCAGTGTGGCTTCGACAAGGTTTCGACGCCATTTCAGCAGGTTTTTGTATTCATAGTCGTCCGTCTTATTGATTTCCGTCGTCAGACTCTGATCTTCCTTCTCCAGCAGTTCCAGCAGCATCGTCATTTGCAGATAGTCAAATTTGGCTTCGAACATGGCAACCTCCTTGTGAGATTCCAACATTCAAAAATAATGAGCACGAATTTTGATATGGCCAGTGGGGTAGGAGGATAACATGGCAACAGTTCTAAGCTCAGAAAAAGATTTTGTCTGGAGACAAGGAACGAAGACCGAGGTTTTTTCCGGGCCTTGGATTGCGTATCTGGCTCCCTTGGGTCGTACTTTCTTTTCGCTGATTTTTATTCTTTCCGGTTTTTCGCATTTCTCTCAGTCGACGATCGACTATGCCGCCGCACAAGGTGTTCCGATGCCTGGCTTGTTGGTTCCAGCTGCGGGAATATTGGCAATTCTGGGGGGCATTAGTGTGCTGCTGGGATACAAAACTCAGATTGGTGCTTTGATGCTGCTGCTGTTTCTGGTGCCGGTCACACTGATGATGCACAACTTCTGGGCCATCACCGATCCGATGATGCGACAGATGCAGATGGCTCATTTTATGAAGAATCTGGCCATGATTGGTGGCGCCTTGCTGATTTTCTATTTTGGCGCAGGACCCTACAGCCTGGATTCGCGAGCCTTGCAGAACAAGTTTGAAAAGAAAACCTAAAAAAGAGCGAAGCCAGAATCTCTGGCTTCGCATGATTTGGGAGTTTAGAAACGTCCTGGAAATTGAGCGATAATGCCGAAGGCTAGCATATCTGCCATTCCCAAAATCTGACGGTGAACTTTATCGTAAGCCCGAACATCATCATCCCAGCGTTTTTCGAGGTGGGCGACGACTTCGTCAGTTGTTAAGCTCAGATGTTCGTGCATCATGGCTTTCATTTCGGCCAGGGACCATTGGTGTGGGTTGGCCTCGTGAAGGAAAAGCGCGATCTGATCGGCGTTCACCGTCCATCGTCGTTGATATTCTGCGACTGCGGTTTGGTCGCCGGCTTTCGCGGCTTTCACGATTTCAGCGGCAATCAAAATATGTTCAGTTAAAAGCTCGGTCAGTCGTTGTCCGGCGGCCGCACCGTAGAATGGAACAATGGCATCACCGATGTCTCTCTGATTTCGCAGCAGGCGTGCCGTTGTGGCATTCAGGCTCGGGAGTTCGTCGAGCGAGGCGACAATAAAAAGACGGGTCCAAGTGATATGGTCCTCCCAAAGCTTGCGCATGGCCGAACGAAAATCACAAGCTGCCGAGTCAGCACCTTGATCTCCGCCAGTAACAGACGTGACCTCATGTCGAAGGGTCGAGATGTTGGCCGCCTGCGCAGAGGCGAACAAGAAAAGTGAGAGGGTGAGAAGTTGCAAAACGCGTTTCATGCAAAGAATCCTTTCTGAGATTTTTTCACTCTGGCTGGCGTGCTTGTGCAAATACAAGGCCGGTTCGCAAACTCCCATTTATCCGTCTCAAAATTGCAACATTCTGCATGCTGACATAGAAATCGGCCCAGGTTTCGCCGACCCGAGACAATTCTCCACATCTGACTGGGCCTATCTTTTTAATACCGTCTCTAGCCGCTTGAATGCTAAATTTGACGACATGAAAAAATCGAATGCCCGGGATTATTTCCCGAAAAATTATGCGGATTCGCGTCAGCGTTTTGTTTCCAATGTGAAAAACCTCACTGGCTCTAAAGAGACAGGGCAGTGGAAGGTCGAATCGAAAACCAATTCCGATCTTTTCGTCGATCACGTATGGCTGCCGCCGACGGAAAAGCCAGAAACTTTGTTGGTTCTGATCTCCGGTATTCATGGTTCGGAAACCTACACGGGTGCAGCGATTCTGAATCTTTTTTTGGAAGAGCATTTTCCCTCTGTGAATCGCAAAAGTCTTGGAATCTTTATCGTGCATGCGATGAATCCATTTGGATTCAAGCATCACAAGCGATGCACCGAAAGTGGAATCAATTTGAACCGAAACTTTTCGGTTTCTGGCGAGCTGTTCAAACGCAACAATGTGGACTCGAAACGGATGAATGATTTTATCATCAGCCGAAAGCCCGTGACGTCGCTGGAAAGCAAAATCATCAGCACCATGCGAAAGCAGGGAGGCCAGATTTACTTTGGCGATATTTCTTTGGAAGAGCTCACCAAGGGAATCGCGCCGGGACAATTTGAAACTCCGGAAAATCTCGAATATGGCGGCAAGAAAACGGAGTCTCAAACGCAAGCCTTGATCAACAGGATGAAAGAATTGATGCCGGCTTACAAAGAAGTCATCGCTTTGGATCTGCACACAGGCTTGGGTGATCGCGGTCGCCTGCATCTGCTGACTGACGGGGCGGGAAAATCTTTGAACTCGCGCCTGTTCTCGAAAATTTTCAAACCCGAGCAGGACAAGGCCTTTTATGCTTTCACTCCGCCCGAGACCGAAGGATTTTATCCTGTATTTGGCGCCACCAATTCGATGTTCGGCGAACTGGCCGCTGATCATCAGGATGTTTGCGCGGTGACTTTGGAATTTGGAACTTTGGGGCATTCGATGGATCAGCAGATTGATGCCTTCAATCGATTCGTCACCGAGCACGAGGGCCATTACTATGGCTACGCCAATACCGAAATCGAAAAACAGGTTCTGCAAAGAAATTTCGAGCGCTCTTATCCGGACGATGATCAGTGGAGATCAGATGTTTTGAAAGCTGGCGAAGGTTTGATCCAAGGGGTTTTGCAGCGAGTGGGCGGTTGGCAATGAAGAAAGTTCTGTTCGTTTGTCTTGGCAACATCTGTCGCTCGCCGACGGCGGAAGCGATCTTCCGCCATAAATCCTCAGCGACCAAACACAAGTGGCATTTCGATTCGGCCGGAACTTCGGGAAATCATATCGGTGAAAAATCCGATCCTCGCTCGATCCGTCATGCGGAAAAGCGCGGCTATGAAATGACCCATCTTGCACGTCAGGTTCGTATTCAGGACTTTCACGAGTTCGATTTGATTTTCACCATGGATCAAAGCAATTTTACCAATTTGATTCGAATGGCGCCGGCCGAGCATCATCCAAAAATTCAGATGGTGACCGATCTCTGTCAGAAGAATCATCCCGGTCTGGTTCCAGATCCCTATTATGGCGGGGCCCCGGATTTCGAGCTGGTCATTGATCTTCTCGAAGATGCCGCCAGCTCTTTTTTCTCAAAATACCAAGAATAATTACTGAAGACCTTTCAGCAGGTCTTCCATGGTTTTCTTCGAAGATTTCATCTTCTCCGCCTGCATTTCAGGCCGGGCCAGGTAGGCTGTCAGCAATTTCTTGGCTTCTGATTTCTTTTCGGCCGCGATGTAGGCCTTTGCCAATCCTTCTGCCAGCCAAAATTCATTTCGGCCTTCCACCTTTGGCATCAATTTTTCTGCAAGCTTGATCGCCTCAGTGTATTTCTTTTCTGAAGTCAGAATTTTAACCATGCGACGTTGAACGTCGGTGTTGCCTGGATCGGCTTTCAGCAATTTGTTGGCATAATTCTCGGCCTCGGTCCACCGCTTGCTTGAGACCAACATCACCAACTGGCGCAGCGCTGGTCCTTTCCGAGTCACCGGGATCTTATAGGCAATTCCGAAATCGGCCGCTTCACTGATGGCTTTGATTTGCTCTTCTTCGGGTGCTTCCGCTGCCTCCAAGAGATCGGCTTTGTTGATCGCCACCACCCACTTTTCAAAACCTGCGAATTCGCCAATTGAATCCGTGGCGATGGCCTTTTTCAGTTTCGCTTCGTCTTGGATCCATTCGTCAGACAGTTGAACGCCAGCCGCCACGATCGTTTTCGCTTCTTCTGTCTTTGGTACCAGCTTCACCAGCTCGGTTCGCCAGACAATGGATCGGGTCGAATCTGGCTCTTCCTTCAGGGCCTCACGCAACACTTTGAGGTAGTTCTCTTTCTGTCCCTTTTCGTCTTTTTCATAGGCTTCTTGCGCCGCTGTCACTGTGGCCAAGAGCAATTCTGGCGGCGTTGGCTGAACGCGAGCTAAAAATGGAATGCTCTCATTCGTCTTGCCAGCAGCCAAAAGACGACGACCTGCCTTCAACTGTTGGCTGGAATCTGCAGTTGCGTCCAGCTTCATCCAATCCTGAACTGGGGTCGGGTCTTTTTGTGCCGAAGTGATGAAGGATTTCAGTTTTTCCATTGTCTGAAAATCAACCAATCGATCGATTTCTTGATCATCACCATTCAACAAAATCAAAGTTGGAATGCCTTTGATTTTATACTTTTCAGTGACTGCGAAATTCTCATAGAGGTCCACGTCGATTTTCACTTTGACGACGTCTTTGCTGATCTTTTTGAATTCAGGCTTTGAAAAAATCTCGCTCTTGTTGCGTACGCAGCCTGGGCACCAGATGGCGGTGAAATCCAAAAGCACCAGCTGATTTTTTTCTTTGGCCAAGGCAAAAGCCTTTTCCAGTCCGCCGTTGTAAAAACCGTGCTCGTCCATCGCCGATTTGGATTTGGTCGTGGCAATCGGGCTGGCCTCGGCACCCGTGCCTTTGATGGCCATGTGATGGGTCTCACAGAATGTGATTTGATCGTCGCAGACATACAAGATCGCCTGGGCCTCCTTCATCGACTTCGGAAGCTGAAACAGAATTTTCTGAGGTTCAAGCTTGCTCGGACGAACGGCTTTTCCATCGACCGTGACCTGGTTCGGGGCTTTGTCATTGAAGTGAAATCCAGGCTTCAATACAGCTGTGTAAATCTCCTGTTGCAAGGCGCCTGACAGGGCCGAAGCGCTTCGCAGTTGGGGCGGTCTGTTTGTCTGCTCGACAGTCTGGCCTGCTGAATGTGCGGAAATTGAAAGAAGAAGGGCTGTTGTGAATAAGGAAAGGAATTTTGTCATGCTTCAGTCATGGCATGATTCCAAAATCAGAACCAGAAAATAGGGGCGTCATGCTGCATTGCCGTGGCCCATATCAGCACAGGACCTAGGGATGGTCTTGATAGGAAGGCGATAT
>CBIHPB010000145.1:0-8883 GCA_966211485.1 uncultured Bdellovibrio sp. | reverse complement strand
GCGGCCTTGGATATCATTTTGATCGCTCGAAACCTCGAGCGCTTGGGTGATCATGCGACGAATATCGCTGAAGACGTTATATTCGTGTCGACTGGGAAGGACGTTCGTCATGGTGGAAAATACTCGTGAAGCCTCGGCTCAGGTATTGGTGGTTGAAGACGAAGCGGAAATCCGCGAACTGATCTCGCTCTTGCTGCTGCGGCAGGGGCATCGCGTGCAACAGTGCACGACCGCGATCGAGGCTTTGGAAAGCCTTAAGAAAAATCACTACGACCTGATGATCTTGGATTGGATGCTGCCACATATGAGCGGCCTCGATCTTCTCAAAAATTACTATCACGGCGCCGAAAAGAAAATGCCGGTTCTGATGGTAACGGCGAAAGCCGAACCACAAGATATCGTACAAGGCCTTGAGGCCGGTGCGGATGATTACATCACCAAACCTTTCGAACCTTCGGTCTTCAGCGCGCGAATCAAGGCATTGCTTCGTCGCTTGCCTCAAGCAGGCAATGGTTCCGCGCAAACAGGTGCCGACTTTAAAGTCGAAGACATTCTGATGGTGGGCGAGCTGAAAATCAATCTGGCCTCTTACGAAGTCACCTGCCGTGGCCAGGCCATTCACCTGACTCCATCCGAATTTAAAATCCTCAGCACGATGGCGCAAAGCCGGGGACGTGTTCTGACTCGCGATCAACTGATCGGCATCGTGCAAGGGGACGGCATTTCCGTCACCGGCCGCACCATCGACACACATGTCTTCGGTCTGCGCAAAAAACTAGAAGACTGCAGTGACTGGATCGAAACAATCCGTGGTGTCGGATACCGGGTTAAACCCTGATGCGAAGTTTTTTCCCTTGGCGACTTTTCTGGAAATTCTTTTGGACGCTTTTCATCCTTTTGAATTTACTGTTTATCACGTCGCTTGGAATCGCCTCCTACATCATTGAGTTTCGATTTTACTCGGCCGAGCCTTTCATTGTGGTTCTGATCTACGCGGTTTTGTCGGCCATCGGTTCGGCCGCTTTTTCCTACCGCTTTGCCAGTCCGCTTCGCCGGGTGATTTTGTCCGCCCTTCGCATCGCCAATAAAAAGCGCCTGTCGGAAGCCGAAGAAATGGATATGGAAGCGGTCCTGGAAGACGAGCCTGGCGAATACTTCGAACTGGAAATGGCGCTGAACAAAATCCGCCGCAAAATGCAAAAGCGCCGAACACAGCTGGCACACGAGCGCGAAGAAACTCAGGCCCTGATGTCATCCTTGGACGATGCGATTTTATCCGTGGACATGGATCAGAAGATCAAATTCTTCAATGCCAGATTCGCCAACCAGTTTCTCGAGCGCGCCCAGTCCGAACATCTCTCAAAAGGCGATCCAATTCCTTTGGCGCAAATTTTTCGTGTGCCTGAATTGCTAGAACTTTTCCGGCAAACCTTGCTGACCCGGGAAACGCAAACCCAAACTTTGAAATTGGATTCCATCATTGATGGTGAAAAGCGAATCTACGCCGTCAAGGTATCGCCACTGCGGGAAGAGCGAAGTGCCAATAGCGACCTCTATGGGGCAATGGCGCTTTTCCATGACATCACGGAAATCAAAAAAGCCGAGCAGATCCGTATCGAGTTCGTGGAAAATGCCTCTCACGAACTTCGAACGCCGCTGACTTCGATCAAGGGGTTCGTTCACACAGCCCAAGACGATATCAAATCCGGGCACATGGATCAGCTGGGATATTTCCTGGGTGTAATTTCCAAAAACGTCGATCGTCTGACCGAACTCGTGGGCGATATGCTGACGCTGTCGTCGCTGGAATCGGGTGCGGCGGTGAAGAAAGAAAATCTCAGGCCGAATGAGCTGACCCAAGATTTGATCGAGCGCATGGCAAGCCTGGCCGCCGAAAAGCAAATCATGATTCAGCTCGCCTGCGAGGTGGAAACAGTCTCCGCCGATGTTCGCAAGGTCGAGCAAGTGCTCACCAATCTGGTCGGCAACGCCATCAAGTACATTCCAAACGGTGGCAAGATCGATGTGCGCTGGGAAGAAGACGATAAACATGTGATCCTACGCGTGATCGACAATGGTCCAGGTATTGCCGAAATGCATTTGAAGCGATTGTTCGAGCGTTTCTACCGCATCGACAAGGGGCGCTCGCGCGACGTGGGCGGCACGGGCCTGGGTCTGTCGATCGTCAAGCATATCATGCAAAGCCACGGCGGCAGTGTGCAGGTCAAAAGCGACAGCGGACACGGTGCCGAGTTCATTTGTCTTTTCCCTAAATAGCTCGCTAAAATAAATCCCACATGAATGCAAAATCAGATGTTCTGATCATTGGAGGTGGCATCGTCGGTCTTAGCACCGCCGTGCAATTAGCCGCAGGGGGCGCAAAAGTTCGCGTGATCGAAAAAGACCGCGTCGGCTACGGCTGCTCGTACGGAAACGCCGGCTGGATGACGCCGTGTTTTGCATTGCCTCTGCCAATGCCGGGATTGTTTTTCAAATCTTTGAAGTGGCTGATGAATCCGGATAGTCCGCTGTATATCAAGCCGAGTTTGGATCCACTGTTGTTTCGTTGGCTCACGCGTTTCACGCTGGCGATGAATGCGAAACAAGCGGAAGCCGCGACGGAAGCGTTGGTTCTGTTATCCAAAGTCAGTCTGGATCTCTACGAAAAGCTGGCGCAAGAATTTCCGGAAATTGGTTTTGAAAAAAAAGGCCTGTTGATGGTGGCGCAAAGCCGAGATGGCGTGAAGGCCGCTGTCGACGAATTGAATCTCGTCTCTCGTCATCAGATCCCTGGGCGTGAACTGAAGCCTGATGAAATCCGCGCAATGGAACCTGCCTTGACAGGTCATCTTGAAGGCGGCGTGTATTTTCCAGCGGAAGCTCATGCCGAGCCTTTGAAGGTCGTGCTGGCATTGGCGAAAAAAGCCAATGCCTTGGGTGTACAAATCGAAGAAGGCGTTGCATTTCAATCTGTCGAAATGTCCGATAGAAAAATTAAGTCCATCACCACCAACCAGGGCCTGCGCGAAGCGGGAACTTATGTGCTGGCGACGGGAAGTTGGTCGACGGAGCTTGCTCAGCAACTGAAAATTTCCGTTCCGATTTTGGGTGGCAAAGGCTACGCCATGATTGTACCGCCATTGGCAAAGCAGCCCAAGCATCCGATCATGCTGATCGAGAAAAAAATTGCGATCACGCCACGGGAAAATTCCCTGCGCGTGGCGGGAACTTTGGAATTGGTAAATCAGGATTTCAAGATCACGCAAAGACGAGTTGAGGCGATCAAACGCGGGGCTCGGGAATTCTTGCAGATTCCAGAAAATCTCGAAGTGCAAGAGCTGTGGCGCGGGCTGCGTCCGTGCTCGCCTGATGGTGTTCCGCTGATTGGATTTTCAAAGCGAGTTCCGAATCTCGCTTTGGCTTGCGGACACCAAATGTTGGGTTTGCAGTCAGGATTTGGCACCGGACAATTGCTGGCGGAATTGATCCTGACAGGCGCTTCAAGCCTCGATCGCCAGGTTTACGATCCGAACCGATTCTAGCCCCGAAGCCACAGCCGAAAACAGTTCGGCATAGATCATATTGGTTGCTAGGGCTGTCCGCCGAAGAACGGGATTAGTTCAAATGGACCTACTTTTTACGATCTTCGGCGTCTTCCGTTGGCAGCGGTAGTTCCGTCACCGGAGCTGCGATGTCTTCTGCAGGAAAGGCGGTGAGTGGAGGCAGCTCTTTGTTTAAAAGACCTTTTGCGCCAGGAGTGGATTCATTGGCAATTCCAGCGTGAATATTTTTATCGATCGCTTTATTGATTTCGCCGGTGATTGTACCGACAGGGTTGTTGACAAGATTGACGACGGTTGCGGCCTGTCCAATTAATTTGGCGGCCTCATCCCCGAGCAATCCACTGGCAACGTCTTTAACGACCGGGACGTAGTTGTTGGCAACGGTCGAGACTCCGGCTTGGAGTGCGTGTCCAAGATCTCCATTTTTCAATAAATCAGCGCCGACGTTGACAATACTTTTTGCGACCAGCGCGGAAGTATCCGCCGAAAACATGTCTGTTTTTATAATCGAGTTGCTCAAGCTATTGGTTGCCGCACCCGCGACTGCGGAGACGGCAAGAGATTTGGCATCCAGGTTTCCTGTGAGCGCCCCATTCAAGCCAGAAGAAATCACGCCTGCGACAGCTTTTTCCCCAAGAGTTTCGACGGCTCCAGCCAGCAGACCACCGCCACCATTGGCTGCGGCCGCGCCCCCAATTCCGGATCCAACAGCGGCAGTCATGACACTCAGTACAACCATAAATCCATGCTTATCCATGAATGACGCGCGATCGGCATCATACTTGTTTTGATAGGCATCCATCAGTTGGTTGGTAAAAACGGAGCCAACTCTAACGACCACACCTTTTTCTTCACTATAACCGACCAAGTGAGACATCTTTGGATCCGTCATTCCTTGTTCGACGCCATTTCGCTTGAGGATACCGTCAGCAAATTCGTAAAAATCCTTTGTCACGGATGCAACGCCAGCTAAGGCCCGAGTGTGATACCAGTCAGCGGCATACTGTTCGTCGGTTTGTAATCTTTCGTTATGGGCATTAATAACACTGGCATTTCGGTTGGCGCGAATTTCCTTCAAGTCTGTATTTGTGCCCAACTCAACGGTCCCAGGAATTTGAACTCTTCCCATTTCAAGGCCATGGCCGTTCATTCCATTGATCATAATATGACCTTCTTCAAGCTTGAAGGCTGAATCTCCATGTTGAGCCAGTCCATCAGCGACTGGCTTGAGTTCAAGACTCGCAACAGCTTTCGCATTTGTTAAAGGCATCGCATGCATATCGAATCCATTCGATTGGTGAATAGGCTGATGACTAGGCTCTTCAGCCACTGGCGGTTGCGATACGACTGGATGAGCATGCTGAACTTCCACAGCCTGCTCAACATGACTTGGATTCGACGTTGCATGCGACTGTTCAGGTATTTGCGCAGCTGGTTCATGTTCATGGTGCCTCGCTAATTCAGGATGCAGAGCTTGGTACTCTTCCGAATTTTTAAAGCCGGCGATGATTTGTTCGCGACTATGGCCGCTCTCTAAAGCGTGTTGCCAGAAGCTAGCGCCCTCGGCATCGGCCTCTCGGCCCAAAATATTTTGATAGGTTTGTCTGACGAAATCTTCGTTCGACGGAACCTCGCTCGGGGGGGCCGTTTTTTCATCATCGGACCATTGGGTCCAATTTTCGGTGGCAGAATATTCGACAACAGGTTCTGGCATGACTCCAAAAACCGGCTGAATCTCATCATCGGCAACGGGTTGGGCATCCTCAACTTCTTCCCGCTGTGGTGTCGGAATCCCTGGTTGCTCCCAGTGATAGATATCAGGGTCATGATGATGTTTGCTCCGAGGCTCAGAAATGATTTCTGGTGATGCAATCTCGGGCGGTGGCGGCTCGGTGACTGAAGGAGTTGAATCCGCCGAATGCAAAGCCTTGTACTCGTCAGAATTATAAAAGGCCTGCATCACTTCTTCGCGAGAAGCCCCTTGTTCCAAGGCGCCGGTCCACCAGTTCGAGCCCTCGGCATCAAGCGACCCATCGCGACCCAAAACATCTTGATAGAGCTGCTGAACAAAATCCGAGTTTGACTGTTCCGGGGATGTTGCAGGAGCTGCATGTCCATCATCTGCGGGCAATGGTTCTGGCCCAGCAGAGTGATCATAGGATTCTTCATTTGCTTGATCAGAGAGTTCTTTCGGATTGTAGCCGTCATCATCAAAATTCATTCTGACCCCTGTCTATTGCCGAGAGACTCTAATAAACTGATTTTTATCTTCTATTCGGACAAAACTAGGCTTTTCTTGAAGCGATGTTCTCAATCTGAGACAGAAAAATACAAAAAGTCAGGATTCGGTGAATGGCAAAGCTGTCAGGAACGTTTGATGCTCCGGACGAATAGGAAGCAGAGACAATAAGAAGTAACGCTGTAAAATAGCTATACAGACGGTCCACGAGGATTGATTTAAACCGGTCTTTGAAATCATGGAAACGATCAAAGCAAATAGTGAACCAGACCCTCATAGAGCCAATCCAATAATGTTAATAACTCTGACACACTTTTAAGTGTTCAGATTATAACAGCTGAAATTAAGCTTTCATTTCGATATATTGGCGATATGAAAATCCAGGCACTTCTGCTGCTTTTCTTTTTGACCGTGTTGACATTGTCTGGTGAGACGGCAGGGGCTATTGCTCACGCCTGTCAGGGGGCGCAGTCGCCGATTGTCGTGGCTCGAGAGGCCATCAAGGCTTCAAAAAAAGTGGATCCCAGCGAGGCTCCTTACAGTCAGAAACCAGTCTCCGTCCAAGAATTCACAAGAATGGTCGATGAGCTGACCGCTGAAAAATTGCTTTGGTTTTCAATCGAGCAGTTTGCAAACGAGCAAATCAAAATCTGGCCGGAGGGGGCCGAAGTTAAAAATTTTCTGTCCTACACGGTTGATGTCTTTGTGAAGAATTCGAATGGCGACCTCATCCGGGTGTATTTACCACTGGTCAGTTTTGGGGACACCAGATCTGGCGGGTATGTCCACCATATTCATATCCGCCATGCTTTGCTGGAATCTTTTGGAACAGAAGTAACAGGCTTTGTCGATAAAGGTGCTGTCATTATCGAAAAACACGGGAACGATTTTTTAGTCGAAGACATGGATGCCTATCCCCATGTGACCATTCATGGCGAGCGCATGGTCGTCGCCGCCAACCGATCCAATTCGATCGTCTATAAAAAAAGCCAGTGACGTGATCGGTACCAGTTCGTCAACATGAAGCAGACAAAAAGTATTTAACCGATGAATTTTCCATTCCCAAAAGTCGCTGTGGGTCAGGGATGGATTGGGAGTATTGGCTGGGACGAAACTGGGCACTGGCCAGAACATTTCCACTGGGTCCGTGCTGTAAGGGGCGACAATAGCGGCTGGTTGGGCCTGGAATTTGTAGTATTCGAAGGCACTTAAGAACATTTTTGATGAAATTGCTGACGTTGATTCTATCTTTGCTGGTTGGGCTTGGTGCTGCCGCCGAAGTTTCCTTTGTGCGACTGAAGGGCCAGGCTGCGACTTTTGCCATTCCCAGACGGGCTTCGGAATCCACTGCCGTTGCGTTTGCCAAATACAAAGAGTTTATTCAAAACCACCCCGAGCTGGTTAGCGAATTTGAAACCGAGGCACTTGAAAAATTGGAAATCGAGCGCGAGATTCCCAAGACAAGTCTTACCAACAAACCATTGGTGCTGACCCTGGCCAATCGGGATTACGATCAAATGCCGATGGAAAAAACCGGCTTTCGACAAAGACTTGGGGCCATCGCAGCCAAGCTTCCAAACTCAAATGCAGTGACTCTGCCGATTGCGGCCCTTGGGCGATTTTCTCTGCAAGAAAAACCGGATCTGATGAGCGAGATCCACTCGGCAGCAGCAAGCTTGATCGCGGTTGGCGGTCCGGATGTGGATCCGGATACATACCACACTGAAAACAAATCATCCCGCGAAACAAACTTGATCCGTGATCAGGAAGAGCTTTTTATTTTGAAATACTGGATCGATCGCGCCGAAAAGCCATTGATTGGAATTTGCAGAGGCCATCAAATGATCGCCGTCGCTTACGGATTCAAATTGATCCAGCACAAAGAAGGTCATGGCGATGGTTCAGTTTTGACTCACCCGATTTTCCTGCTGCCAACCAAAAATATGCTTTTGGCAAAAGCCGCCCAGTCCGAACTGATCATAGTCAATAGCTTTCACCATCAGGCCGTCGATCCGCACGCCCCACTGTCAGTTTATCAAAAGGTCGAAGTCGCTGCGGTCGCCGGAGATGGGACGATCGAGTCCATTGAAAGCAAAAACGGACTTGTCTGGACTTTTCAGTTTCATCCCGAATTTATGCAAAACAAATTGAGCGACAAGATTTTTTCGGCGATCCAAAATAGAAACAGGCCGCTAAACACGGCCGTCCTCTGCCACAAGGTTTGGTCCACCCCTTAGCCGGGAGGGCAAGAATCACTTTCCGCAGGATGAGTTCCGAACCGATTTTAAATTCGATTGCTTGCTCAAAAAGTTCCTTATATGACGTATTAGCTGAAGAGTTACACCTATTTGAGGCTCTGTCGAGATTTTGATCGGTCTTCATAAACATCAGCACGCAATCAATTGCAGCTCGTGAAATGGCATGGCTTGCAATGATGTTTTCGATGCGGTTTTTGAGTTCACTTCTTATCATTCTCGGACTCTTTTTCGCTGGGCAAGCGCCGGCACAGTTGTCTTGCCATCAGGGGCAGCGAGAGGCCCGGTCGCGCCTGATCGTGGCGGCCAGTTTCGGCGAAATGGTTTTGATGACCCCCGAAGGTTATCGAGGCATTTATTTGGGCGGGCCTGACCTCGAACTTTTCCGGACATTTTATTTTAAGACCTGGTCGCAGGTGGAAGAGTTTTACAAGCGTGTTTCGGACGAGGAAAGGCATTTTATCTCGACAATGATTGCGCAGGCGCAAAGATCGTCGGTCCGGGCCCATGCAAAGCTTGCGAGCGTTGCCAAGCATGAAGGGGCCGAGCTGACCTATCGCCTGAAGGGTCTCGCTTCTCTCAAAGAGAAAATTGTCGATCGCATTGATCACTTCCCGAAAGAAACGGGCCGCGAGTTTTCGTTGATGGATCTGGCCGACGTCATGGGATTTCGGATGGTCACGTCCTTTTCATCAAAGCTTTTAAAACTGCAAACAAAATCCGAATGGGCGCAGGTTCTGGATTTACCCGAATCTTCAATTCTGGAAATTGAGTTCAAGGGGACTGAAGAACATGTCTTGAATGGTCGCTTCTACACGGCTACGCA
>CBIHPB010000144.1:0-8941 GCA_966211485.1 uncultured Bdellovibrio sp. | reverse complement strand
CTCCCGGCGCATGTAATTGCCGAATTGATCCGTGCCATTGACTGCGTGTTTCGGCCCGCCTGTCAGTGCACGTCCCTGAGCTTCTGCGACCGACATCGCCGAATCGGAAGCGGCTGCCATATTCAATCGCTTTTGCAAATCAGCCAAGGCCACCTTCAGTGGCTCGGCGATTTTCTGATCAGCAGAGCGCAGGCCCTGGAATTGCTTTCCTTGGTAGGCCTCTTTCTCTTCGAGCATGTTGTGCGCGTTTTGAATAAACAGGGCCTGCTGGGCTGTGAGCGCAGACAGATCCTGCTTCGCAAGCTCGGTTGCTTGACGAATTTCGCGGATTTGATTGGCATCCAAAGGTCGGCCCATGGCATCAGCGCCTTCCAGCTTTGAGCGGCTATCGAATTCTTGCTTCGCTCGGAATTCGTTGTTGCTCTTTTGCCGAGCCCCATCCGCCACGGCTTTGGCGACCCGTGTGACTTCCGCCTGCAGATTGACTTCGATGGCTTGGTCAATGCATGAAAGGGCTTGATTGATCAAATCGCGTCCCGCACCTTGCTGTTGAACGTTCTGAGAGACATCCAAAACCTGCTCGCGCAAATCCGCCAGTTTCTGAGTTGAAAGTCCCTGGAACTGAGTCATGTTGGTCAGACGATTGTCCGCCTGAACCTGATGCAAGACTGCGTTGGCCTCTAGAGTTTCAACGGATCTATTGAATTTGGTCTGAAGCTCGTTCACTTTGTCGCGAATCTGATTTTCGATCCGATTGGTGTAATCGGTTTCAGTGCCTGGATGGCGAGCCTTTGCACTTTCGATCGCCATCAGTTGATCTTTTGCTGACGCCAAAGCCGCTTCAGCCTTCGCTGCTGGCACACGATCCAAAATCGCCAAGGCCGACTGCGCATCGCCTGCGGTCATCGCCAGATTTTTGGCGGTGCTTGTCGTATCTGCAATGCCCAGTTGCTTGTTGGCCTGATAGGCGTTCATGCTGGGAGCATGATCCGTCACTTCAGCGCCTGGCAGTGCCGGTGCAGAAGTGGCCTCACCGCTGACCATCATTTGGTGGAACTCTTCAACCGACAATTCTAAAACTGTTGCTGTCGGCACGCTTGCCGGCATTTCGGAATGGAGATCGTTCAAAATATCTTCGGTCGAAAGACCGGTCATATCGGCATCTAGGACCAGCTCGCCGACATCCTGTGCGTCGGCCAGGCGATTGGCATTGGCTGTCGCCGCTTTTTCCGCTGCCGTTTCAGATTTCGTCAGATAGTTCTGAACTTGATCGACCATGCGTTGGTTCACGTCCGCATTGCCGCCACCATTCCAAACATACGGAGCACCACTGGCCCCTTGAACGACAATGGCCACTCCGGCCGGCACTTCCATATCGGCCCAGTCGACGGTTTTCATCGGAATGACTTCGCCGTTTGGATTGACTCGGTAAGCGCTCATCTGAGCTGCCCGGTTGATTCCCTCTTGGCTGGCGCCATGAGAATCCAGGCTTCCGTTGGGAGCGCCACCGCCGAAAATTTCGGCTTCGACAACGGAAGGCTCGGTCAGAGCTGTTTGAACTGGCGCTTCAAATTGTTTTCCTGCGGCCAGATCTTCAAGAACTTGAGGGGCGGCCTCTTGCAAGGCGGCCAAACGCTCGAGAACTTTGTTTTCAAGATGACCGATTTCAAGAGTTTGCGTGTTGCTCGGCTCCTGAGACAAAGTCGTCAGGTAATTTTCCAGCGCCTGCTTTTGGGTGTAAGACAGATCTCTGCCGACAACGGAAGATTCGAAGAAATTTCGGACTTCGTCGACCACACTGCGGGTGGAAATTCCAGCAATCGACTTGGGATCCATAAAGCCCGCGATCGCCGCTGGAATTCGGCTGGCATCTTCGGAGACGGCCAACATTCCGGGTGCTCCGGCTGTGAAACTGTCAATTCGGCTGCCGACATTGTTCCAGACGGATTCGGCGATTCTCTCGAGATTTGTGCTCAGCGGAGTGGCCACCTGCAAATGTGCAAGGAAACCGACGATGGCGCGATGTTGATCGATAAAATGATTTTCCAACTCTTGAGGAATTGTCATTTGGCGTGTCGCATGTGCATTCACATCGTGCAAGGACTCGTCCGACAGACTGGACATCGGCAGCTGGTGATCGTTCAGATACCGCAAGGTGTATTCTTTCGACTCGACCCGCTGTTCGGTCGACTCTGGAGTGTAGAATCGAGTCCGAATTTGTTGATCGGCAGGCAGATATTGATTCAAATGATCCATGCGCTGATTGAACAGGCGCTCGGTCGGATAAATATCCACACCCTGATGACGAGCAAATCCAGCTGCGATGGCCACATTTTCTCCGACCAGTGAGGCGATATTTCCACCGTGGCCCGAGAAACTATTATTTCCCGCCAGGTGATTGACGATACTGATCTGACCATCGACGGACGGACCACCAAAGTCAGGGAACTGAATCTGACGTTCCCTCGGCGGAACTTTCATATCCCGATCGATCATATTCGCACGCTCGCCGGCCATCGCCACACCGACAAACTGTCTTTCAAATTCGCTGTCACCAGATTCGGCCATCACACGCGCTGCCATCTGCGACATTGCTTGCTCGACAGCCACTGGCCGCTGCGGAAGTGTCACGGTCTTTCCACTTTCTGTGGTGAACGTGACGGCGCCGTTGTAGGAAACCGGTGCTGATTCGACCGTCGGTGCAGCTGCAGGAACTGCTGGTGAAATCTCGGCTCCCGCTGGACGGCGAGAGACAAATTCAGGTGTACCTGTCAGCATCGGATTGAATTCAAGCTCGGTGAAACCCATCAAAGCGCGGACTTTGTAAGCCGGAGTCGCCTTGATCGCGGCTTCCATATTTTTCGTTTCAGCGTAGGCTTGACTATAGGCCTCCATATTTGAATCTTGGAGAGTTCCCGCTTTGATCGATGTGATTTCAGGATGTTCGCTGAGAATCGATGCGAATGCGGCCTTGGAAACGCCTTTTCCTTGCGCATCCCAAACATCCAAACGCTCCATATACATCTGGCCATCTTGATCAATGGTGAATTCCATTCGGCCGATTTGTGAACCGTCAGCTGCTTTGAATTCTGATTCGAAATATCGGGTGCCTTTGAATTCTTGCTTTTCCTGGGTTTCGATCGTCGCACCCGGGAAATTTTCTTGAAACTTCGCCAATGAAGACTGGATTGGATCCACGCTGACATTGTTTGTGCTTGGCGCAACCATCGCGGGTTCAGAGGCCACTGGCGTTGGTGCTTGAGTTTGGAGATCCTGACCCCAATTTGCCGGGATGATTTGCTTCGGAGGACGAGCTTGCAAATCGGAAATCCGTTGTTTTATTTCGGCGATTTGGCTTTGAATCGATTGGGCCTGCGTGTTGACAGCGTCGACCATTGCATGACCTTTTGCGATCAGCTCAGGGTCCGCATTGAAACTTCCCTGCATGCCCACTTGATGCGCCTGGGCCATTTCAGCACTCAACGCCTGATTTCCGTTGGCAACCAAAGTCTGCATTTGCTGAGTCAAAAACTGCACAGCTTGAGTATGCAATCGCTCGGCTTTTTCAAGATTTCCATCGGCCATCAAGCTGGACATTTCATCCGTCACACTGTCGATCATGCCGCGAACATTCTCCACGACCGAGCTCAATGCCTGCGGAGACAGGACGGATTGAGGTGAGGCTGCAACTTGCTGAATCGCCTTCGCCATATCCGCACGCGTTTGTGGAACTGGCGAAGGCACCGCCGCTACGGCGGTGGAAGCCTGTGGCGTCACTGCTGCGACTGGCTTCGCAACCACTTCGGTGGCTGCCGGAGGCAATCCTGGTTTTGGATTGGTTGCGGTTTGTGTATGTGCTTGCGCCTGAGTATTTTCTGATTTCGAATTTTGTTTTGACTCTGTTTGTTTCGATTTTGTTTCGACGCCGTCCTGGGTCAGCTGCGTTCCCGCAGGCACCACAGCCGTCATCAATTGTGAAATCGCAGCATCAAGGCTTGCAACGTTCGCATTGGCTGTGACCACCTGATTTTGGAATTCAGGCGAGCTCAGCTGCGAGCGATTGACAGTCAGATTATCCACCAAAGCTTGGCGCTGATTTGACAAGAACTGCGCCGCTTCACCGCGCACTCTTCCGGCGCTGGCCGCATCACCTGATTTCGCAATCTGAGTCGCATCGTTCATCACATTGCTGACGAATGCTTGGACCTGCAGTCCCAGTACCGCAGGATCGGTCATCATCTGACCGACATGCGAAGTGCCCGACACGATTTGCTGAATATCAATCAAAGCCGCTCGACCATCACGGCCTGGTGTGTAGTGACCATCGGTGTCCACTCGTCCGCCGGTGTCTGGATTGCGGTACAAAGATGGCTGATGTTCGAAAGCATCTTGATGACCTGTCGGCGAGTGGGAATCAACCACTGACTGATGGAAATCGGCCTGCAAAGTTCGCGAAGCCAAATCATGACCCGCATTCGATTGCGCGCCTTTTTCCATCGAAGACAAATCGACTTCGACATTGGAACCTAACTTCACATTTAATGTGCCACTGGATTCCGCATGAGTGATCGGAGATTCGAAGCTTGGCTCTGTTCGGCTGTTGGTTTGAAGTGGAGCAACCGTTTGTGTTCCCATCACTGGCTCTGCTCGTCCTATCGACGGCGCAGCGTCCGCAATTTCAACTCCAATAGCCGGCTCGGTACGGCCATCACCAAATACTGACATGTCAGTCACAACACCGACCACAGGCTCTGTACGACCAGTCGATGGCGATGTGTTTGCAACCTCGGCTCCCAAAACGGGCTCGACTCGGCCAAGATTCAATTCAGGAGTCGTCTCCTGTGATGTTGACGTCGTCATTGTCATTGCCGTCGCGGTTGGTGCCGTCACATTTGAAACAACATTGGTTTCAACATGCGTAGGACCAGTCGGCCCACCATTGAAACTGAAAATTCCACCGCCGTTGTAGCTGACGACTTGAGATGCAATTGAAGAATCGGAAGTCGTCGTCACAGTCGAAGCCACTTCGGTCAATGGCTGAATTGTCGGCGACTGAACCGTTCCAACGCTCACTGTATTTGACGATCCGATTGGATCCAAAGCCGCGCCATGAGCCGAATCCATATCGACCTGCGCTGTCGTTGGCAAAGTCAAAGATTCAATACTAAGCGAAGAATTGTCTGCAACATGGGCCGACTCAGCATCCGTCTGTGAAATTGTTTGCAAGATCACTGGCTCTGTCGTCTGAAGAGTCGGAACCGTCAAGGCACTTGGCAGACCGTCCATGACATTCAAATTTTGAACCGTGCCGGCGTTGAACGTGTTCGGACTTGAAATCGGATCTAAATTTGCTCCATGCGCGATATTGACGTCCGCTAGGTTCTGATCCGTCACAACTGGTTGGGTGCCAAGATTCAATGTCACGTTTGCGATGTCCTGGCTTCCAGTCGGAGAGAAAACTCCGTTCGTATTTGCTGTCCAATTTGGCAAGACCACAGCAGGCGAAGGCGTCGGATTCAATCCATCCAACAAACTCTGTGTTGATGGAGCACTCTCCACATGAGCATCGCCACTGCCGGTGAAAAGTCCCACAACATTGTGAGTTCCACCGGAGGCACCTTTTTGAGTCACACCCAAAGCAGCGCCCTGACCGAATTGTTCCCCCAGATCGGCGGCGTTGATGGTTTGATTTCGCGCCACGCTACCCATGACACCTTCAAACACGCTCTCAACACCCTCTTGTCCGCCTTCAACTCCGAGACTGATCACACCAGCCGCGCCAGTTCGTGCCAAAGAAACGAGTCCAACTTGCGCTTCGGTTCGCGCCATTCCGGCCGTACCGAATTGAACGAAGTCATCGACCACACCTAATTTGTGTCCGACCCCACCGCTCAACAGTGTGAAAGATCCCACCGCCACGGCAGCCAGCGAAGCATCCTGGGCATTGACACCATCACGGGTCAATTGTCCGAATGTCGAACCGGCACTCATCACACCGGCCACACGCAAACCGGCATTTGAAATCTGCGCCATGCTTTGTGCCTGGCTTAAAACCGCTGCCGCTTCGACAGTTCCGGCTTCAACTCCAGCGCGCATCAATAAATTTGTCGCAACCGAGCGAGAAGCCGCAGCTCCGCCCAAGAGGTAACCGGAAGATTCAATCAAAGATCCGGCCGCGACGAATGGATTTTCAATCATCGCTTTACCAGCAGCCGCTGCCGTTCCCCAGAATCCAGCGCCACCGTCTTTCGCAGTTTGTGTCGCCGCTTGAACCGCCGCATTTTCCGCTTGGCGATCAGCCGAGTAGAAAGAAGAGAGAATAGCTTTGGCATCATCCACACGAACAACACTGTTGATCGCTTTCGCCAAAGCGTTCGGATCAACATGGTCACCCAGACCGAACATTTCGGCATAGCCCTTGGCCGCCGTTCCTGCCAAAGAGGCAACGAGATTCACAGTTCCGACAGCGGCGTCACCGACCGACAGGACGGCTTTCCCGCCATCCACCAAAAGGTCACCGATACGTGCGACACCTCCACGGAACTGCTCCGTGCGCTTGTCAGCATCCATAATGTCCTGAGCCGTCTTCGGCTGCGGATAACCGCCGCTCATTATCTGCTCTTCAGGACTGAGTGAAATATTACTTTTTGCGAGGTTTGCGTTGTATGCATCGGCGCGCTGTTGAGCATCGGCGTATTTCGCCACATAGTCCGAGCTGACAACAGTTTTCCATTGTCCATCTTGGCGCTCAACCACGGTTCGCACGTCCGTGCCCGGGATCGCCGCACCTTCGATGCGCACCGTGCTGATGCCGGCGGCTGGATCGCGCGAGAATGAAATCGTCGTTCCGTCTGCTTTCTTGATGGAAATCATCGAGCCATTGTCATCCGAAGTCGCAACTGCCGTGAATGCGTTCGCACCGCTACCGAAAGTTTTCGACTCGCCCGATTGCATGCGATCAGTTGCGGCCATGTAGGCCGCGATGCCTTTGTTTTGCTCGCCCATGATGGCCGTGTACTGACCCAAAGCACGATCATAAGTCGCCTGCGCTTGCTCTTTGAAAGCTGTGTCCACCGCAGCGGTGTTGACCTTCAAAGCGTCGCCAGTGGTGACCGCTTGGTACATCCCCTTCGTGACGGCTCCGACATAAGCGTCCTTCACGTTGTTAACGCCGACTTGATCCAATGCGCCAGATCTGACCGCTGTCGCTTCGATGCTGGTCAGACCGCGCTCGGCCGCTTTCAGAACTTGATCCTGAGTCACGACCGCGTACTGTTTTCCATTCCACTCGAACTGACTAAGCCCCGCCGCTTTCGCCAAGGCAAAGGCACTGTCAGGTCCGTGGTTGAAACTTGTCGCTTCCGAAGCGGATGCCAAAGCCGCATCTTGTTTGCTGGCGGCGGTCAGAAGATTGCTGGCCAAACTGTAATTCGCCAGCGCCAGTTTTTGAGTCGATTCCAAAGCCGAAACATCGCCTTCCAGTTTTGCGATATTGGCGCGCTGAGCTTGCACCTCGGCGCTGTCATCAGCCATTCCACCCGAGGTCATTTGATCTAAACTAGTTTTAGCAGCTGCGATTTCCGCTGACTTGGTCTGAATATCCGATTGAATTCCAACAGCCGCTTGATAGTGCTGATTCGCCTGTGCTTCGATTTTCGCAATGCTGGCTTCGCGCTGCTCGGACGTCGATCCTTGCAGGGCGAGCAAAGTTTTTCCCATATCCCGGCCGGCGGCATCCAAAGTTTTTGAATCCAAATTGCTGACGGCGGTCGCACCACGGGCGTTTGATCCCAAGGCGGCTTCACGAGCAGCATCTTGCTCTTGCTGACGATAAGCATTTTCTGACTTTCGGAAATCTGCATTCGGATCGGCTGACACCGCTTCGCCATTTGCCAACACTCGGGAGATTTCTTCTCCGGCAGGATTGCGGATGATGGCGACTCCATCTTCGGTTGAAAGAGTATTTCCATTCGCAAATGTGCCGCTGACCGGACGGCCATCGCTTCCCAATTGGAAGGTATCGCCCTTTGCTGTTTCGACGCTGACGTCGTCGCCCACTTTGATCACGCGGCTGCCATCTGGCTGAGCCACGATCTGAGCCTGTCCATCACCCGAAGAATAAGAAACCAATTCCCCGTTCGGAGATGTCACGACCTGTCCACCGCCAGCAAACGCGACGGTGTTTCCATTGGCCATCGGCATTTGTCCCGAAACCGGAGTCCCTTTGTCGTCGACGATGATGCTATCACCATTGGCGAAAGTCACTTGGCGCTGACCATCTCCGATCGCTTCCACGTTTTGGGTCGCGGGACGTCCACTGGCATCGAAATCCTGTGACTTGCCATCGGCGTAGGTCACACGCGATCCACCATCCTCCAACTTCACTGTGGTGACCGAAGCCAAAGGCTCGCTCTTCACAGCTTCAACAACGGAATCTGTCGCCGCATCCACGCTTACAACGGTTCGATCCGAAGATTCGGCCGTACCACCGAGATCATCCGAACCCATTTTAATAATCGCTGTGGCATCCGAAGTCGATCCGCCACTGAGCAAGCCTTCTAAACTTCCGATTGCCGCTGGAGTGGCAGAAACCTCCACCTTCGGCGCATCCGAGCTGGTGGAATTTGAAAATGTCGAATTATTTGTACGAGATGAATTGCGATCATTCGTACGGCTGTCATTTTTGCTGTCCGACTTTCCATCGCTTGATTTGCCATCACCGGATTTTCCGTCAGTCTTCGCAACATCCGAAGCTTTCGCATCGGTCGTTCGAGCCGAAGCAGCAGACGCCGAGCCCGCGTTGGCCGCAGCATTGGCTTGATTTGCCGTCGTCGTTCGAACCTGCTCTTGCGAAGCGGGCGCACTGCCCCCTTCACTGGTGACCGGAGCCGAGGCCGTCGACTGTGGCACATTCGAAGAGGCAATCAAACTGGCCGCACCG
>CBIHPB010000143.1:0-8946 GCA_966211485.1 uncultured Bdellovibrio sp. | reverse complement strand
TAAAAAACGGAATAGAAATCAAAACAGTAAACATAGGCTGTCTCTTCTTTTGATTTCTGCACGAGATCGATATTCTTCTTAAACTGATCCGCGAGCTGTTGTTTCATTTTAATGACGTCTTCGTGGGAAATGCTGACCACACCCGAATAGTGCAAATCATCTTGGCCCGAATGACCCAGTCTTGCCAGCGTATGAAGCCTCCAGTTCACATGATGCTTGTCGATCAACTCGCTGTCATTGCCCAGATGAAAGCTTGGACCCGGCTTCAGCACCCCATTTTTTTCCGTCAGCATTCCCATCTTCAAAAGCAAATCCACCGAGTCCGAAATCCGGGCCGTCGGTATCCGCAAGGCCTCGGAAAGGGATTTGCGGGTTTGATATTGAGGGATCGAAGTCAGAACGTGAATCACCCCATGCAAATAACTGGAATAGAACTTCACTTGGTCTTCACGAAGGATCGTCGAACTCTCTGGCACTTTGCTTTTTAAAACGGTTCGGCGGGTTCGGATCTCGGCAAGCTTCGCTTGAAATTTATCCCGGAGGCTTTTCGTCCCGGCTCTGTTTGCTAGCACGAGCAAAAGAAAGAAATCGGCTTCTTCGGGAGAGTGTTCGAGGAAGGTGTTCATTGCGTCTGCTTGCTCGGCACTGAGGTGCGCTCGGCCATTTAAAACCAGCGAAATAAACGTCGTGTGGACTCCGATCGCCTTTGCTGCCTTCCCTTTTGCTCCGGACTTGGGCCCTTTGATCTCAAGGCACATGCGAAGGTAAGGAACGTATTGGTTGTAGTTAAAAATCGAATCCATACGAAACCTTTAGCTCAACTTTAGTAAAACTCTCAACTAAGTAGAATATTTTACTAAAATAATCTATCTCGAACTTTCGAAAGTGGATTAAGGTGCGTCCATCTTAATCACTCGCTTAATAGGAGGTTATGTGAAAAAGATGCTTGTACCGTTTCTATTTTTATGTGGCGCCCAAACTGCTTTGGCAGGAACTTTCAACGGCGGCGGATGGCCAAATCCCGACGCGTATTGTGAAGCGAACGGCGGACGCCTGATCGTCATGGAAAGAAATCCTCTGGGCGATGAGCACTACTGTCAACTTGGAACCGCTTTGATTGAATCATTCACTTTGGTGGCATCATCGGATCCCGACAATGCGAAGATCGAGGCTCCCCGAACAGCTGGTCAGGTATTTCTAACTCATCCGGCTCCGACGGCTCCCGCAGGAGATTCCCATCCCGAGGGCTCTTACTGTCAGCAAGTGAGTGGGCAAATTAAAACGTTACGCACGACCGCTGGCAAATCATATGAGATTTGCTCTTTCAGCGACGGCACTGCGATTGAAACAAAGACTCTCTTCCTGGGGCCAGAGGATCAAAGCAACAGCCAACTGACGGCCCTTCTCAAGAGATTGAACGAGCCCCAAGTTTCACGAAAACGTCCGCATGCTCTTCAGGCACCTTTATTAAATTCCGAGGACCAGACTTGCTATCAAGTCGCCGCCTCGCCTGATTTATGGGATTATTCCGATTTGCTCTGTGTTGATAAAACGGCAGCTGCTGATGGAACATTGACGCTGACCTTCCAAAAGGACTCTCGTGGATCCTTGCAGTTTCGATATCCCCTGCTTGTCAATGACAAGGCAAGAGACGGCCGAAGCATTCGAGTTTACGGTTTTACCGACGATGTATCTCCCAACCTAAGTCTCATGTTTGTCCGATTTGAAGGATTGGTTGAATCCGACGGGACAGAATCCGGCACCTTGGTGATTGCAGGACAAAATTTCGTGTACCGTTCATCAGCTGGCCATTGAGCCGACCACTGGGAACTCGGGCCGCTTGCATGGATGCAAGCACCGAGCAAAAACCAGAGAATGACTTTTAATCTCTAAAGAATGGGCTTGAGCTTCCCCAGCACATCGAAAGAGAAAACCTTACCCTCTTTCATATGGGATTCCAGAAGCTGCTTTTTGATTTCTTGAACAGGCTGACGGGCCTGCCCCATTTTCACCATCGCCCCGCGATCAAGCATCTCACTGAATTGGATGAGCATCGCTTCTTGCGGAATTTTCTCGGCGGCACGTGCATTGGGAAAACCTTTTCCATCGTTGCGCTCGTGCGTGCACAGGATCATTTCTTTGATCGAATCTTTGATCTGCAGTTTACGTGATAGACAGCGATTGAGACTTAGCACTGGATGTTTTTGATACTCTTGGAGATCGTCTGGCGCCAGAGCTTCTGGATTTTGAGTCTGGCGCAGTTTCTTGGTCACCCGAGGATGAAGCTCGAGCATTCCCACATCCGACAAAAGGGCTGCCACCATCACATCCACCGGCTCGCCGATTGAAGTTAGTAAGCTGATCAAACCCGCATAAGCGGCGACCGTTGGAGAGCGCTCGACTGAGCCGAATTCGCCGAGCGACGAGTTGTTCACCACATCCCAGGCTTCACCGACCGCTGACAGCGTAGTCAGGAGATCGCGCGCCAAGATTTCGCAGCGATCGTAAAGCCATTTACCTTCTTTGAACGAGGCATTTTCGCTTTGATCGACCAAAAGAAAAATCAGCTGCGAGTGAGAATTGCAAAATGAAAGATACTGCGCCCGGCAGCGGCTTTTCAATCCCTGTCCCGACGAATCCGGATGCAGCTCGACATACTGGCGATAGCGATCGACCTCATCCCTGCGAACAAAAACTTCGCCCACCGATTCCAGTTTCTTCAATCGGCCTTCGGTCAGCGGCGAACCTTTTGGCAAAACCGGCAACAGCTTTTGATTGAGCGGCATCAGATGAAACAACGTAAAATCCAACACGCAGTCCTTCGGAAATTCGCTGAGCTTCACAGGCACATACGAAGCACGAATAATCTGCGAGGCCACGAATTCCAAGCGGCTGGTTTCGAAAAATTCATTTTCCAAGATCACCATATTGGCGCCGGATTTTTTGACAAAGTCAGCGACGTCTTGCGGGATTTTGCGATCCACGACGACGCAGATAAAACTTTCTTTGAACACGTGGCGCACCGTCTGCACGATCGCATTCATGTCTTCTTTTTTCACGCTGACCGCATTGACGAGAACAAACTGCGCCATCTCGTATTTGCCTTCAAGCTCCAAAACGCTGTCGGCGTTCGTTGTTTGCAGGAAAGAGTATTCAAATTCAGTCGCTAAATCTTGGCAACGGGTGATTGTCTGCGCGTCGGAACCGATGCAAAGAAAATTCAGCCGACTGCTACTCATGAAACCGGTCGAACCTTTCGGGTTGCATCCAGGGAAGATTCATACTCTTCCTTGAGCGCTTCCAAACACTTTTCACCAAATTTCTGTGGCTGAATTTTCAGATCTTCAAGTCCCGCTGTGTCCACGGGCGTGCCTTTGGAAGAGACATTCACCGCGAAATGCACCATCGTGGAAACCGGCGAGCGAGTCGCAATGCTGATACTGAGTTTTTTATTTTTCCAGTAAAGGTCATCCCCGATCCTGAGGATTTCAAGATTCTTCAAGGGACTCAGCTCGATTAGAACATCGCGAACGATGTTGGCGAATAATCTTTGCAAAAGGACTCCACTCATCAGGCTCTGATCGAAGACTTCTACAATAAAGTGAACCATATTCGAGCCGCGAATGGCAGACCGGTCCAGAAGATCTTCACCATCGACCATATGCTCGAAACTGACATCGCATGCACCCGCCCACGACACCGCCGAATCCCCCAAAATCTTATGTTCCAGGTACCCGTAGAGAGAGCGCAATTGAGTGCCATCATATTTTGAATTTTGCTTGAGCCATTTTGTCTTCATAAAAAATTTGCCTTCGTCAGGACTTTTTGAATAAACCTGAAATCTCGATGCCATTTGTTTTCAAGGCGCGCTTCGAGCGCTGGCAGGATTCACATTCTCCACACCACTTGTCTTCACTGAAGTAACAAGGCCAAATCCACTTCCAATTCATTCCAAGCTTCACCCCAAGACGAACGATCTCGGGCTTATCCAAGGCCGTCGTCAGACAGCGAACCTGGACTTTGTTTGAAGTTGAATAAGAAAGCGAGACAGTCGCAGCTTCCAAAAAAGCCTGCGAGTTGTCGGGAAATGTCGCGGCCTCTTCACGGTTGAAGCCCGGTATGATTTGATCCGCTTTCAACGTTTCCGCAAAACCGGCTGCGATATTGAGAAAAATTCCATTTCGGTTGGGAACCCAGACGGATTTCGCCGTCGACTGCGACGTCTTCATATCGTCGATCGATACATCGGCCCCCGTCGGCACGGCCTTGCTATGATCGGTCAGTGAAGACTGGCCAAAGTCTTTGAAAAACGGCAGCGCCAAAACCTGATGCGGAACTTTGAAATGCGAGGTGATTTTTTGGGCGGCTTCGATTTCTTTTTTCACGGCCCGCTGGCCGTAATCAAAAGTCAGAGCCAGAACGATTTCGGATTCTTCCCGTGCGGCCAGAAAGTTGACCGTCGAATCCAAGCCTCCGCTCAGAAGAACGACGGACTTTTTCACAGGCCGCCTTTTTTCGTGCTTTTCTTGTTCTTTTGTTTGGCTGCTGAATCTTCTTTGTGAAGCGACTCGGTCATTTGCTTGGCGCGCTCGAGCACGCGAAGGCCGACGACTTTCAGAAACACATCATCCACCAGTTTCTTGGTGGTCTTTTTCAACTGACTGGCAGCAGACATAATCTTCTTTGAAGCCCGCTTTACTTTTCGTTCGGGCTTTTCAGAATCTTTTTTGGTTGTGGCTTTGGAACTGGCCGATTTTTTAGTGGTTTTCATTTTGAGTGATCTGCTTTCGGAATTTTAAAATCTTTAATCAACACTTGCACCGATCGACGGCCCGAGAAGTAATTCCATTGAACCTCCCCAATCACATCAATCAAACTTCCCTTGGCTGGCAAGTTTTCCAACACCGATGGCGGTGCCGAGAAATAAAGTGCTTCCACCCGACGACGGCTGACCGGATCGGTGATCTTCAATTTCAAATGCTTGCCCTTCAGAACCATGACATCTTCGACTTGCACCTGACGGAAACAGATCACCGGGCTTTCAAAGCTTTGCCCGAAGGGTCCCAGGATTTCCAGCCAGCGCATCAAGTTCTCGTTGATCTCATCCAGCCGAGCATCCAAATCATATTGAAAAGTCTTAAGCGCGGCAGGCTCCTGAGTCTCATAGTGAGTCTGAAAAGCACCCAGAACCTGATTGAAGTTTTCAGACTTCAATTCAAACCCGGCCGCTGCATCATGCCCGCCGAAACGAACCAGATGTGCCCGTGCAGCCTCCAAAGCGTCCAGCAAACTATCCGCACGACCTTGCGGCAACCGCCCACTGCCCGTGATCACACCTTCAGAATTGATCGCACCGATAAAGGTTGGAACATTTCGCGCCAAAGAAATCTTAGTCGCAATCAATCCCACCACACCTTTGTGGAAATTTTCAGAGGCTAAAAACACAAACTGACTGTGCGGCCAATTTTGAAGCTTTTCGAAAGCTTCGTCTTCCCCCGCCCCCTGCAATTGTACGCGGGTCGAGTTATTTTGCAGGACTGTCTTCACCATTTTCTGGGCTTCGGATGCATCCTCCACCAAGAAAATATCAATCGGTAAAATTCCCATCTCCATACGTGAAAGCGCATTGAGTTTCGGCGCAAAACGAATCGCCACGTCTTGGCTTGAAAGACTGCGGCCTGATAGATCCAGGGCTTCCATAAGACTGCGCAGTCCCGGACGACGAGTTTGCTCAAGCCCCAACAAGCCTTGTTTCACCAAAGCGCGGTTGTCTTCAACCAAAGGCACCATGTCCGTCAGCGTACCGATGCAGAAACAATCCAAAACAGATTTTAAATCCAAAGCCTTTTCATTCACCAAGCCCGCTTCCAACAATCCCCGCTTCAAGGCGCGCAGGAAATAGAAAGCCACACCGGCCCCGCAAAGGTAGCCAAGCCCCGATTGATCATCAGGACGGTTCGGGTTGATCACCGCAAATGCCTGCGGCAAAGTTTCGCCCGGTTGGTGGTGATCCGTCAGCACAACGTCCACACCTAGTTTTCGAGCTGTTTCACAAGCTTCATAAGCCGTGATTCCGACGTCGACACTGATGATAACCGACACACCCTGGGTTTTCAGATCTTCCACAATATGCGAATGAAAGCCATAGCCCTCTGACAGACGCTTGGGCTGAGCGAGCTTCAAATTCTGAAAGCCCAGTTGCTTGAGCCCATCATTGAGCAATGCCAAACCCGAAGTTCCATCCAAATCGAAATCAGCATAAATGCAGACAGTTTCTTTATTTCGATAAGCTTCCACCAGACGCTGAACACCCTTGGCCATGTCGAGCATGGTGAAAGGATCTTTCAGCTCTGAAAGTTTGGGTGAAAGCCATTTGGAAACGGACCCAGGATCGCGAAAACCGCGAGAGAACAAAAGACGACGGATTAAGGGCGGATATTCAGAGTGCGAGAGCTCATTTGAGCGCTCGACGTCATTCAAAGCTTTGTCTTCGCGTGAATGCCACTGAATATCCAATGTTTCCCCTAACTGTTAAATCAAGCCGGCTTTGCTGCACCCTTGAATTTATCCGCCAACAAAATAAACGGAGCCGCCACATAAATTGACGAGTAAGTTCCGAAAATAACCCCGATACAAGTCGCAAAGGCGATATCGGAAACCGTTCCATCCGCGAACAGGTACAAGCACAACGCCGACGTGAAAACCGTACCTGACGTGATAATTGTTCGGCCCAACATATCATTGATGGACTTATTAATCACCCAGCGCAGACCTCGTTCGCGATACATTGGTTGTGTCTCACGAATCCTGTCAAAAACCACAATCGTGTCATTCAACGAATAACCAATCAGAGTCAGAATCGAAGCCAAGATCGCCACATTCACTTCACGGCCGGTCATCACGAAGATCGCCAAGGTGATAATCGCATCGTGCGCCAAGCACACAACCGCACCCGGAGAGAATCGCGGATCAAATCGCAAGGAAACGTAAATCAAGATCACCAGCAGGCAATAGAAAACCGCCAAGAGTCCGTTACGCTTCAGCTCGGCACCGACCTGGGGACCGACCGAACCGATCCGGCGAATTTCTGGCTGTTGAGCGGCCAAATCCGTTTCGAAAATATGTTTGATATCGGCAACGGCTTTGTTCTGGTGCTCGTTGGTTTCTTTGTCTGTTTTTCCAGATTCCGTTTGGAAGCGGATGATGTATTCGCTTTCGCCACCGAAACCTTGCAGACCGAAGCCCGGCAGATTCAGTTTTTCCAACGGAACACGCACCTGGTGAATGTCAGTCGGTTGAGCAAACTTCACCTGGATCTCGGATCCACCGGCGAAATCAATACCGTAGCTGATTCCATGAACCGCCAGGTAAACCAAAGAAGCAATCACCAATGCCAGCGAGATTCCGCCAAACAGGCCAACCTGTCGGGCAAAGTCAAAGCGTCCATAATCGTGGTCTTTTGCAGTTGTTTTACTCATGGTCTTCTCCCTACACCGACAATTTCTTCAAACCGAATTTATGAATCAAGATATCAACCATCACTTTGGAAACGAAAACGTTCACAAATAAAGTGGTGACGATACCGATCAGCAAGGTGACGGCGAAACCTTTCACCGGACCTGTACCGAAGTACAACAGAACAAACGCAGTGGCCGCGACCGTGACGTTCGCATCCAAGATCGCCGACATCGCACGGCTGTAACCTTCTTTAACCGCCAAGACGTAGCTCGAGCCCTTATGCAGCTCTTCGCGCATCCTCTCGTAGATCAGAACGTTCGCATCGACGGCAAATCCCACTGTCAGCGCGATCCCCGCAATACCTGGCAAAGTCAGAGTGGCTCCGAACATCGTCAAAAGTGCCAGCATGCACATGATGTTCAAGCAAAGGGCAACGTCCGCAATCGCACCCATGCTGCGATAACGAAGGCCCATGAAGATAAAGATAATGATCGCGCCAATCCACGAAGCTTTGACCGCTTTTTGGATCGAGTCCGCACCTAAGGTTGGACCTACGCGACGCTCTTCCAACTGCTCAAGCGATGCTGGCAATGCACCCGCACGCAAAGCTGTTGAAATCATCTTCGCCTCTTCCATTCCCTTTTCACGGTTTCGTCCGCCACCCAAAGTGATCACGGCCGAACCGGTTCCGATTTCAACCTGGATCACAGGCGCCGTTTTCACGACTTTATCCAGAACAACAGCCATGCGCTTGTGAATGTTCGCGGCGGTCAGGTTTTTAAATTTGTTGGCGCCCAAAGAGTTAAAGCGCAGAGAAACCTCAGGCGCTCCGTACTGGTCGAAGCTCACGAAAGCATCATCCAAATCACCCCCGCCCAGCTCGACATTCGAGTGCAGCAAGAACGGAGTGCGGCCTGTTTCCAGATCTTTGGCGTTTGGATCACGTTCGAACAAGACTGTTGTCTTCTCTGGAATTTTGCCTTTGAGGTCGTTGTTTAGACGAACGACGTAATCCGAGTACTTCAAAGTTCCCAGATTGTAGTTCCCCGCTTTTTCCGCATCTTCGATCAGCTTTGGAAGATCCGCCGGAGTTTCTTGATCCGCCACCAGCATGAAATCCAATTTCGCTGCTGTGTTGATCAAAGCTTTTGCTTTTTCCGCATCGGCCATACCTGGCAGCTGAACCAAGATACGATCTGGTCCTTGCTGGGAAATGCTCGGCTCGGAAACACCGAATTCGTCGATACGATTTCGGATGGTCTCGATCGCCTGCTGAATGACTTTGGATTTGTAGTCGTTCATGTAAGCGTCAAAATAACGAACAGTGACGCCCTTATCAGTCGAACCCATCACCTGCAGCATCGTCGCATAGCGATCGTCGATGTGCTTGACGACTTTGTCTTTCAAATCCGGAGATGGATAAGTGATTTCCAGTTCGCCCGCTTCGGCGTTGACGGCCTTGATTTCGCTGACCGTGATGCCTTCACG
>CBIHPB010000142.1:0-9046 GCA_966211485.1 uncultured Bdellovibrio sp. | reverse complement strand
TTGAATTTCAGGAGGGGAAAAGCAGCGGTTCCAACCCAAACCATGGAACCGCTGCGAAGGGAAACAGAACAGAACTTAAGGAGAAACCAAACTAGGTCGTTTAACCCAAGCCGGGGACCAACCCGGCTTTTCGGAAGTGACCTGACTTCCAACCACATAGCGACGTTTTGTGAAACCAGTTATACGGGTCACGTGCGAAATCATCCAATGAGTGAAATCCAATTTATCATTCGAGTTTTACATGATGCGTCGAGGGCCTAAAATTGTCATTACGAAGGGTCTTTGCGCATTCTTTTGATTTAGGCCTTTGGCAGTGTGAAAGATTTTCCAAGAAAGCAGGGTCACGGTCCTTGAATGTGAGGGAAGTTTGCTGAAAGATGGCGGGACTTAGAGGAGATTTCCGCCTTGCCGTTGATCCTATTCGCCGCTGCTTTTTTGCTGACCTGGGGTTGGTACTCGATCTGTCGCCTGCAGTTTCTTTTTTGGAATTGGGAGTTCTATCAAAAGCAACCCACGGCGGATTTGGTGTGGGCTTTTCTCAATGCCTGGCGATTTGATCTCTCGGCGATCTCGATTCTGTCTTTGATTCCGTTTTTCTTGTTTCTGGTGGTCTCTGTTTTCCATCGGCAGCCGATGCCGCTGGGGTGGAAGCGTGGTCTTTTGACGGTCTTCGCACTTTTCCAGCTGCCAACGATGATCGTGAATCTGGGTGATGCCGAGTTTATTCACTTCTTGGGCCGACGCTACACCTTCGATGCACTTTTCTTTTTCAAAGAAATCCCCGGGAAATTCTGGGACCTGTTTTTCACATACTGGAAACTGAATGCGATCGACATGGTGATCTTGGGAGTGTTCCTATGGGTGCTGATTGGTTGGCTGCCTCGGCGATTGCGCGATCGCGAGATTCCGATCAAAAAAGTTCTCGGCGGAGCTTTGGGAATTTTTCTGCTGATGGCGGTCGCCGCACGCGGTGGTCTGCAAAGCAAGCCGATCAATTTTGCGCACGCACAGATCTTCACTCAGCCGATGATGAATAGCCTGGTACTGAATTCGTCCTTCACGCTGATTCAGACGGTGAAACGTGACACTCTTCCACGCGATCATTTTTTCTCGAACGAGGAAATGCTCAAGTGGATGAGCCAGGGCTTGGACGAGAAATCTTCGCTGGAAGGTCATCGGCCGCAAATGAAACCAAATATCGTGCTGATTATCGTGGAAAGTCTCGGACTCGAATACATGGGTCGCCCGAATGGCGATAAAGGCTATACTCCCTTTTTGGACGAGCTTTCAGAGAAAAGCCTCTTTTTCCCGAACACCTACGCCAATGCCCGACGATCCATCGAAGGAATCGGTGCGATTTTGGCCGGGGTTCCCTCACTGATGAACGAGCCGTTCTTAAGCTCGCAGTATCTGACAAATTACTTCTCAGGCATGGGAACTGTCCTGCAGGAAAAAGGTTACCACACCAGCTTCTTTCATGGAGCACAGAACGGAACGATGTATTTCGATCAGTTTATGAAAAGCGCCGGCGTTCTTCATTACTTTGGGAAGAACGAATACCCCGACCCAAAAGACGATGACGGAACCTGGGGAATTTGGGACGAGCCTTTCTTGCAGTGGATGGACACTAAGCTGAGTGAATTTCCGCAGCCATTTTTCTCGACGGTGTTTACGCTAAGCTCGCACCATCCCTTTCGTATTCCTGAAAAATACGACGGCCAGTTTCCGCGCGGCACTTCACCGATTCATGCGCCGATGGGTTACACGGACATGGCCTTGCGGAAATTTTTTGAAACGGCCAGTCAGCAGCCTTGGTTTCAAAATACGATTTTTATCATCACCGGCGATCACACCTACAAACCCGAGCGCCCAAGCTATCAGAATGATCTGGGAAACTATAAAATTCCGCTTATTATTTACTCGGCGGGAATTCCTCTTCCAAAGCCTGACGAATCGCAGGTGGTGCAGCAGATTGATTTGCTTCCGACGGTGGCGGATTTGATTGGAATTGAATCCAAACAGCGAAATTATCTGGGAACTTCGGTCTTCGTCGGTGGCGACCGATTTGCTGTGAACTATTGGGAGCAGCACTATCTCTTCGTGACCAAAAATAACTTTCTGACTCATGAGCACGGCGGAGTTTTCCAGCTCTTTGATATTCGGGATGTCGATCAGAAAAACCCACTGCCAGCGCCGAGTGAAAAACAAACGGCGCTGGAAAATCGGCTGAAGGCTGTGATTCAGTACTTCAGCCAGGGCATGTGGGACAATCAGCTTTACTATCCGGTCGGCCGCTAAATCTATGGAAGCGATTGAACGCGGATAAAGCGGTGATCTTTCACTTGATAAACGATTTCACCGATCAAAACACCAACAGCACAACCGATGGCATCGGCTCCGATATCGCGAACATCTTTATCGCCACGAACCCCTTTGTATTTGAAGTAGGGTTCGATTTCTTCAACCAAGGCACCGACGGCGACACAGGCTGCAAAACTTGTCAGCATGCGACTGGTGAATGAAAGTTTGAAAGTCCGAGCCGCCAGAGAATGAAAACCTGCACCCAGCGGAAGGCTGGCTTTGCCGTGCAGTTTTTTATCGGCCTCTCCCGGATACATTTTTTGAGCCAATGCTGTCGTGGCATAATAAGCACCCACGGCAACTGCGGTGTCGGTGAAAACGATCTCGAATTCAGCTGGCTCGCCATCGGCTGTTTTCTTTTGTGTGGGATTTGGATTCACTTGGAAATTTTGACTGGATGCCGTCAGAATCGAATTTTCTTCCGCGTTCAGAACGAAGGCATAGGTCGTTCCGTGCAGATAATCAAAGTTGGGAAAGCAGGTGAAAATCAGCGTGGTTTGCTGATCCTGGCGCTGCCAGTTCAAAGAATCAAAACCATCCGTATCGCCGCAATCGCGTTCGAAATTCTGGCGAACTTCGCTTTGCACAGGATGATCGGTGTGGGCATCCAGAACTGTGTTGAGATATTGAATATAACCTGTGCTTTGTTTTCCAGATTGGCCGATGTCGCCTTCTTTCGGCGTGGCAAAAGCCAGAATTGGCAGTGAAAGCAAAGCAATGCATGTGAATAAGCCTTTCAGCTTTTCCATAAAAACTCCTCCTCAAAACTCCGTGACTCCATTACTCCGACCGGCACGGGGAGCAAGATCCATGCACGGCGGGGAGCGAATGGATTCGGATTCTCGAGGGAAAAAAGACTAAAACATCGACAGTGGGCTCATTCTGGGCGGCGCAGATTTGCAGATAAACATCTGGACTGAAAGAAGGTCTTAGTTGCCTTCTTGATCGGAATTTGCGAAAACTTTTGCTCCGATGAAATTGTTTTTTGCTCCGGCTTCTCCCGAACATCAGAAAAAAGAAAAAGCGAAAGCGCGCGAATTGCGTGCCTCGCAGTGGTGGAAGCAGACGGTAGGAAAAGGCGTTTGTTATCATTGCGAGCAGAAATTCAAACCGGCGGAATTGACGATGGATCATCTCATTCCAATTGCTCGCGGTGGGAAGTCGGATAAGAAAAACTGCGTGCCCTCATGCAAGGACTGCAACACCAAAAAGGGCCACCAAACTCGGGCTGAAATGGCGATGGATGCGCTGGCAATCAGCACAGATCCGGGTTCGAATTCGGATTCTGACGATAATTCGGGCAATTAACGCAAAGCGCGCAGGCTTACAGGACTTTATGCTTGCTTCGGTGCTTAGCGTTACTGTTTCCTAGAAGTTGCTTCATTAAAAATAAAGGACGTTGCCGTGAGTAATAAGATCACCAAAAGTAGCACTGCTGAGTATTTTGCAAAGAACCTGCAGCAGGTTGGATTCTCATCTCCTTTAAAAGCCGTTTTAACCACTTTGAAAGAAGCGGTTGATAACTCGTTGGATGCCTGCGAACAGGCCGGCATTTTGCCGGAAATCGAAGTTCAAATCCAAAAGGTCGGAACGGGCTCTTCGAAGAACACCGATTTGATCAAGATCACTGTTGAAGATAACGGTCCTGGAATCGATGCCGATGATTTGGCGAAAGTTTTCGGCGAGTATTTGGCGTCTTCGAAGTTCGGAAAAGGCCAGTGCTCGCGCGGTCAACAGGGGATCGGTATTTCAGCGGCCACCACATGGGCGCAGCTGACAAATGCCAAAGGTGCCTTTGTTATGTCGAAGACGGCCAATCAAAGAAAAGCCGTCAAAGGCCAAGTCGATGTCGATATCAAATCCAACACCGGTATTTTGCGAAACAAAGAAACAGTGGATTGGGATCGCAAGTCTGGAACCCGAGTTGAATTCACCATCGACGGTCGTATTCAATTGAACGGTGACGGTGGTTTGATCACGTATCTCGAAGGTACGGTTTTGGTGAATCCGCACCTGACTTTGAAGTACAAGCTTTTGGAAAATGATTGGATGCACGTCGAGCGCGTGACCAATCAGGTGCCTGAAATTCCGGGTGCGACATTGCCACATCCTCACACGTTTAAGCTGGGTGAATTCATTACGCATTCGACTTTGTACGGAAAAATCTCGCTGGACAAGTTCCTGAAGACGGGTTTTTCGCGTATTTCGGATCAATCTTTGAAGGATTTCACGACAAAAGGGATGCCTAAAAACCTTTTGAGCCAGCCAATCACCAATTTGAAGCAAGATGATTTCAAAAAGGTTTTCCAAGCGGTTCAAGACACAGAACTGATGGCGCCTTCGACGAAATCCGTTCTGACAGTCGGTGAAGATGCGCTTTCCAAGTCGATTCAACGACTGGGAGAGGTGGATTTCTTCTCGGTTGTGACAAGGAAACCTGCGATTTGCGACTTTAAACCGGTGGTTGTCGAGGTCGCTTTGGCGCGATTTATCTCTCGAAATCAAGAGGCCGACGAGCCTGTTCAATTGCTGCGTTTCGCAAACCGCGTTCCACTGCAATTCGACAAATCCGGTTGCGCGATCACTTGGGCGATCGAGTCCGTGAACTGGAAATCATATGGTCTGCAGCAGCCGAAAAGCAGCTTGCCACTGGGTCCTTATGTCTTTGCGGTGTCTCTGACGTCGCCGTTTATTAAATTTAAAAATGCTTCGAAGGAAACCATTGATGCATCGGAAGAGCTGGTCGAAGAAATTCGCCGAGCACTGATGCAGGCGGGACAAAAGCTGTCTCGTCATATCAAAAAGGAATTCAAAGAGGCGGATCTGGAAAGAAAGCTGGCTCATATCGAGCAATTCGGTCCGATCCTGGTTGAAACTTTGGTTCGTATCACGAAGTCGCCAGAGGGCCGCCGAGTGAAAGCTGAAGAAGGTTTGCGAAAACTTTTGGGTCGCGATTCGAAAGAGGCGATTGCCGATCTCGAAGAGGCGGAAAGCAAACTGGCGAAGCAAAAATCCCGCGATGCGAAGAAATTCGGTACCGATGAAGACGGTGGCGGCGATGTCGAGGTCGATGTGATCGGCGAGGAAATCGCCGAGCAAGCGGCCAAAGGCACAAAAAAGCAGGCCGATGAAAAGTCGGGCACGAAGAAACAAGCGGATGTTGCTCAAGGGACCAAAAAGCAGGCCGAGCCCGTCAGCACGAAGAAGCAAGCGGATGAAAAAGCCGCTGGAACAAAGAAAAAGTAGGTTTAAATCATGGCAAAACTGATCAGCATCCGTGAACTGAAAATCGATATTCCCAAAGAGGCGAAACTTCTGGCCGAGCGTATGCTTGCGGATTTGGAAAAATCCAAGCGTCCGGTTCTGGAAGCGGTGAAGACGTCTCTGGATAACTCGTACTACAATCCAAAAGTAGGCTACCTGCAGGCGGGTGATAAGCGCGTTCGCACCGAGCTGAACGTGTCTTCCGTGCAGAAATTGGCGCGGGTTGTGTTCATGCTGGAAATTTTGCTTCGCAATCTGGACATCGGTTCGGTCAATACGAAGCGTGAATTGTACTATATCTCCAAAGGTCTGATTAAAGGGAACTCGCGCTTGAAGCCGCTGGATTTCGAAGATCAGCCCGAAAGCGACGCGATCATCGATTTTATCGGCGATATGTTGCAAGTTTATCGTGAAGAGCTGAATTGCTTTGCCAACGATCGCGGTGGTCAGACTTATTCTCAGCAATTGGTTGTGACTGAAACATTAAGCGATGGCGACAAAGCGGTTATTGATCTTTCGACACTGGGAACGGCTCCGTTCCAGCCAAAGAACAAACCTCAGTCTTTGAAGCTGAAGGCAAAAAAGAAAATCGATTTTGCCTTGGTTATCGAATCCGAAGGTACCGCCAACACCCTGCAATCCATGGGATTCACCAAGCGAAACAACGCGATTTTGATCGGTGCGCAAGGGGTTCCATCGAATGCGGTCCGCGGTTGGTGTAAACTGATCGAAGAAGAACTGAATGTTCCGATGTATTTCTTCGGAGATCTCGATGCGTACACGTTGCAAAATATTTATCGTACGCTGAAAGCCGGTTCTGCAGCGTCGTTGATTCGAAATGCGGATTTCTCGGCTCCAGAAGTGAAATTCTTGGGTGTTCTCCCTGAAGACGTAAAGAAATACGATCTGCCTTACTACAAAGTGAAAGAATCCGATCCAGCTGAAGCCCGCGCTTTGAAAAAGGCGAAGGACGCTTTGGAAAACGACCCGTTCTTCTTGGATAAGAAAAACAAGGGTCTGGCCGAGATCCTTCACTGGCTGATGAAAGAGAAGATCCGTTGCGAACAGCAGTCTCTGTTCTCGGTTGATCCTAACGATCCAATCAAAATGGAAAAAATCATCCTCGAAAAAATCAAAAAAGGCTCCTACGTTTAGGGCGTAGGCCCTTTCCTTATGCATCTACTTTTTTTGGTGATTGCAGTCGATCCAAGTCAGTGCGAATTTTTGCACGATCAGGCCGTCGACTGAATCGACAGTGAATTGGCCGAAGCGATCGTTGCTGCCACCTGCTAGGTTTACTTGCGAATTGATGACGATGTCGGTGTTTTCTTTTGGCGGGACGCAATCCAAAACTGGTGGTCGGTTGTTGGTTGGGCGGACGGCTCGCAAAATATAATTATCGGCCATTGGGCCATTCCAAACCTGTGTTCCGAATTCGGCTGAAAGTTGTTGGTGTCCGTGATTTGGGCCCGCCATCACTTGCACTTTTTGGGTCGCGGTCACGCCGGGATCCAAGGCAACGAAGCCGCGGAAATCGGCATTGTCGACTCGGAAGCCAAGCTTCTTTGGTTTTCGAAGATGCAAGGTGATCGAGCAGTTGGCTTGGGCCTGAGCGATATTATCGCCCACGGTTAAATTGAAAGAATCATACAAAACGGAAAAGGCCGAGCCATTTGGGGACAGTGTGACGCTGACATGTCCTTGAGGGCAGCCCGAGCCTTGGTATTCGACGCCGGTCAAAGTGACTTGGGCCAAGCTTGGCAGGGCAAAAAGCAGTAGAGAGAATAGAATCGTTTTCATTGAGACCCCCATTCAGTTCAGAGCCAGAGTGACTCCAATTTAAACCACTGAATGGTAGAGAACGCAATTCTAGTGCCAGTTCCGATCTCAACGAAGCGCGCTGTTCCGGGCTTCAAAAATCCGCCAGACCCGGGCGCGTGATTGCATTTGCTCGAGGAAGGTGGGGTCTTTCTCGAAACGTTTCATCGTCTCGAAAAGTTCGCGTTCGGATTTTTGGCGCCAGTCGGGGACACGGTTGTATTCGCTGATAAAGCTGGTGAGTTCACTTGCCGCCACTTCGACGACGACATTCCAGACATTCGGGTGACGAGCCAGGAGTTTGAGAAAATCCGGATTCTTTTCGTGGCGTTTGAAGGCCGTGTGAAGATCCTTCTCGCTGGGACGACGCGGATTGGGAAGCTGGCCGCTGCCGTCGATAAATTCGATCAGTGATTCGGCGTCCACTTCAACAATGGATTTTGGTTTTTCAGAAGTCGGCTTTTTGAAAATGGCGTAGACCTTTGGTTCTGCTTCCATCGCTTTGATAAACTCGGGATCGTTTTTAAAATCGTTCGCGGCTCGGTAAAGCCGGTACTCGTCGCCAGTACTGGTGCCCCGGGGTTTGCGCTTGTTCGCTGTGATAAATGCGATCAGCTCTTCCGCTTTCAAGCGACCTGGTGCGGGCGCTGAATAGATCTGCCAAACTTTTGGAATGGCCTGCATCTCTTCAAGGAAGAAAGGGTTCTCGCCGTGCTCGCTTATCAATGCAAAAAGCTGGGATTCGCCGGCTTGGTCGATCGGTTTTCGCAGGTGCTTGTGGATAAAACGAATGAGGTCTTTCGCCGCGGCTTTTGGATTTTCAGCGGCTTTGGCTTCTTCTCGCTTGATCGACTCGGAATAAATCTTCCAGACTTTTTCGTCTTTGAGCATGTGTTTGATAAACGTCGGAGACTGGCGGTTCTTATACATCATCTCATAGAGATGGGCGATCGCTCTCTCGCCGTTAGAGGGAGGAATAGAGCCATGAATTCGGATGTAGGAAGAGACGGCTTCGGCCAAATTTTCCATGGAAAGTCCCTTGCGCGTTTCGGTCGAAAAGATCAGCCAAACTTCAGGGTCCTTTTTTAAGGTTTCAATGAACTCGCTCTTCTGCTGATGGTTTTGCATTATCGAATACAATTGCCTTTCCAGCTGACTGTAGGGCTTGCGCCCCTGTGCGCGAATGAAGGCCGCAATTGTCTCGGCGGCTTTTTCGCCATTGGATTTTCGCAAAACGGATGACTTTTGAGGCTTTTGGATTTCAGGCGCTAGAGTTTCAGCTTCGGCGGAATCTGTTTTCTCTGCATTCGGTTGCGACGCTTGAAATGCCGCCTGGGTTTTTTCATCCTCGCGTTTCAGGGCATCGATCAGATAAGAGCTTTCCCCATGCTTCCATAGGCGCCCGGTATTTTGCAGATCCCGAGGAAGCTTGCCATAAACGCGGGCGTACTGAATGAGCTCGGTCACTTCTTTTTCATACCTGGTCATTCCCAAACGCTGGAAATCGAATTCGCGCCACCGGCCCTCGTTCAAGTTTTTCGGCGTCGACCAAACATAAGTCGTTCCCGGTGTGAGCTCTTGGTATGAAATTTCAGATATTCTT
>CBIHPB010000141.1:0-9067 GCA_966211485.1 uncultured Bdellovibrio sp. | reverse complement strand
ATCGCGTGAACGATTTTTGCTTGAAGCTTGCGAGCGATCTCAAATCTCACGGTGTGCGGGTTGAATTCGACCAGCGCAATGAGAAGCTCAGCCGCAAGGTCTTGGATGCACAGATGATGAAAGTGCCATTCATGGTCGTGGTCGGTGATAAAGAAGCGGAAGCGAAATCAGCAAGTTTGCGTTTGCGTGACGGCAAACAGATCAATGGAATTCAAGTTGAAGAACTCATCAAAATGATTGTCTCTCAGATCAAAGAGCGACAACTCAGTCAGGATACCAACAAGGAGGTCTCCCATTAGCGGCCCTTTTGAAAGAAAAGGTTTTGGCGGTGGCGGAGGTCCAGGCGGCGGTGGTCGCGGGGATTTTCGTCAAAAGAAACAAGATAAAGACGGTCTTCGTGTCAATCGCGAGATCCGTGCCCCACAAATCCGAGTCATCGACGATGCTGGCACCATGCTGGGCGTGATGACGGTTCCCGAAGGTGTGCGTTTGGCGGAAGAGCGGGGATTGGACCTGATTGAAATTGCGCCGACGGCATCTCCTCCGACTTGCAAAATCATGGACTACGGCAAGTGGAAATATGAAAACAAGAAAAAGCAGGTGGCGGCTCGTAAGAACCAAGTCATCGTGCAAATCAAAGAAGTTCAGCTTCGTCCACGCACCGATTCGCACGATTTCGACACCAAGATGAAGCATGCTCGTCGCTTCATCCTCGTTGGCGAAAATGTTAAAGTGAACTTGCTTTTCTGGGGTCGCGAGAGGGCTCACCAAGAATGCGTTTTGGCTTTGATGAATAAAGTCGTCGAAGTTTTGAAAGACGTCGCCCAAAGCGAAGCGCCTCCGAAAATGGAAGGTAAGCAGGCATTCTTGATCCTGGCACCAGATCCGGTGAAGGTGAAAGAGTACATGAAGCTTCATCCAAAAAGCACTCAAGGAGCACCTCCTGAGAGCGAAGCGGATGAGGGCGATAAGGACGAGGAATAATCTGAGCGGCACTTCATCTTTGCGTGAAGTGCCTACACGCCGGCTTGGAATTCGAGAACAGGTGCTAGGCCCTGAGACTGTCGAACTTTTTAAAACTGTCGGGACAATTTCTGTCGGCAGTAAAAGTGTATACAGATCGTCGTCATGAAGTTCTATAAAAATAGGTAAAATCAATAGTTTATAGGTGGACCGAGGAAAGGCATTTAAACGATTTTGGTATCGTTGATGCAGCACAGGGCTTTATGGTCTTGTGGCTTCTTCGTCTCATCAAAAAAACTCTCTCGTTCGGGCGTCGCCTAGCGGTTGTTTTTTTGGTGTCTGTGTCTTTGGGGGCGGTGGCGGCCCATGCAGGACCCATCGAAGAAATTCAGAAAATCGAGCAGCAGGCGGGAAGTCTTGAGGCTTTGCTGAATTCGAAGCCAGCGTTGGAGCAAGTTTTCCAGCAGCTGCAAAAGTATTATGGCCCGGACCGGTTTTCGCGTGGCGCTTTTGAGATCGTGATCAAGCGCCTGCGTTTCGCCATTCAAGAAATTCCAGAATTGAAAACACGTCTTTGGGAAACAGGAAATCTAGGAACGGGTTTCACTATTGAAGCTGTCGTGGCGGGAAGTGGATTGGTTTTACAAAACGCAAACTGGGAATCTTACTGGAGCCAGTGGATGCAAGATCTCGCGGCCGAGGGAGCAAACTTCAGCCGTCTTTCCCCAGAAAAACGTTTGAATCAAATGGGTGACCTCTTTGCCAAGCACGTCCACGCAATGAAGCAGTTCGAGCAAAGTCTCGAAGGACTGAACAAAAAACAGCGCGAGGAAAAACAGGGCGATTTTTTCAGCCGTATGGTTCAAGACCCGGAGCTGAAAGCTTTAAGCGCCTATCTTCTGAGCGAGTATCTTTCGCGCCCGCAGAATGCAGCAGCATTTCAAAGAAAGACGGCCGACGAAATTTTGGAAAGCCTGCGCGAACTGCGCAGCAGGTCTTTGCAAATCGCCATCGATACGACGGCTGGCCTGACCTTTCCGGAAAAATTGGGATTTATCATCCGTGGTTTGATTCCTGATGCCGGAGTGCTGGCACAGAAGCCGGAACTTTTTCAGCCGGCTCAGTATCGATCGAACGAGGGCAAGATGGTCAGTTCCGGCAGTACCAAAGCGGGAACCTATGCTTTTCGTCCGCTGACCCGCCGCTGGCTGGGAGCTTTCTCGGGAATTTTCAATGACGAGTGTGTCGGCGGTGTCTGCAAGCCTGCCGAAAGAAAGATGCCCAGTCTCGAACGTCTTTTGGTGATGGCGTTGAAAGGTTCACAGCAGCTGAATCTGGAGATCAACGGCCGCTACGCTGGTTTCATACGCATGATTCCGGGACGCATGCATGACGAAATCTATGCTTCTCTGGAATTGATGGCAAGACCGCTGCTAACGACGATCGTTGTGAATGATGCGGGCACCGAAAAGCGAAAGGCACGGCCGTTATTGAATTTCGCTCTGGAAAAGCTCAGCAAGCTCAAGTTCCCTCAATGGAAAGGTTTTGTTGTTGGAACGCTTCGAAACTTGAACAACGCCAATTCGCAGAACTTTGTGCAGGCCTCGCCGTATTACGTGATGGGAAAAGATATGGGCCGTGCCGAATACTTTGAAAACATCGATCCATTGGCCGAACGGATTCCCCAACTGGAAAGACCCAGCAATGCGATGGGTATCTATCTGACCGGCAACATGATTTACGATGCGAAGATCGCCTACCAAGGCACGCTGACAGCTTTGCGAATGGTTCCGGAAAATGAAGTGCACAGTTTCCTGGCGGATCCGAAGAGGCTCGCCATGGCATTTGCGACGATGGAAAATCGCGTGCGCCGAAATGGCCTGGTGGAAATGATTGCGGCCAGCGGCACCCAGAATCCCGAGATTCACGCTTTGTTGATGAAAGAGTTGATGATCAGCCGTCCCGAGAAAGGTGTTTGGGCTTGGGATATTTCTTACCGCGACACCTTGATGTCTGCAATTGAACGGTTGAACCCGCGGTCGGTGATCGCGCTGCGGCCGCTATTCAAAGGATTGCGGGCTAATCAATTGGATCTGGATGAGCCAAAGAGTAAAGATGGCCGCGTCGATCTTCCGAAGCGGGTCGAGCAAGTTTTGCTGAAGGCGCTTGATAACAATCCTCCAGCCCAGGTGGAATTTGTCGATCTTTTGGATGACCCGCATGAGACCGTCCGAAACCGCGCATTTCGTATATTAACGAAGCTTCCAAGACAGTCGGATGAAAGTGTCCAAAAAATTTCGCAGATCGCGAATCAGCAAAAGCCAAAGGTCTCCAAAGTTGCACGAGATGTTTTGGACATTCTCGATCAGAAACCGTCGGCCACGACCATCAGTCCGAGGGTTTTTCAACAGCTCGCGGTAGCACCTATCTTGGACCCAGGTAACCTGGAAAACTTAGGGCGCTATATCATTGCGGCCAAGCCGGATGTCGACGAGATTTCCCCTCGCCTTCGCGAGCAGTACATCCGTGCGACCCAAAAAATCATGCTGGCCGCCGAGTCTGGGATGCTCTCGTTGCAACCGATTCTAGCGAAGATGGACCCAAAACTTCGTCAGGCGGCTGTCATGCAAAGAAAACCGGCCCCCGTCGACGTCAGTCAGGTTGCGCCGATCGATGGCTCGGAAAAATTGGCTGAAGGATCGCGCAATTGGCTTCGCAACGAGCAAGTGATGCATCCAAAAAATCTTCACCCCAAAGGAACATTCAATGCCAAGGGACTGCATCCGGCTTTTTTGCAGGAAAATCAGCCTCGCTTTCCAATTCCGTACTATCTGATCCCGATCGAGATGGCTCGCTTCATTGAGACCTCTCAATTGGATCCGCGAATTCGCGAGCAGCTGGTTATGAAAATCGATGGCGGCACTTATGCTAAGCTCTTCGTGCATCCGATGGGTGAATCTTACTTTCGATATCTGAAGCAAAATCAACGCGTGCGCTACATCTCGCCCGAGCAAACGGAATTCATGGGTGCGACCACGTCGTCTTATCGAACCTTGCTTTTGTGGAACCGCCGTCAAGCGGGCACAAAATCCTTCATGGTGAAATTAGGCGTGGATGTTCACGAGCAGGGAATCCATCGTTTGGTGGAAGACTCGGAAGTGATCCGCAGCACTCAAAATGAAAAAGCGCTCGAGGCTTTGGCTGGTGCCGAGCTGGAAGAGGCGCGCCTGAAATTCTTCCCAGAGACAGCGGGCTTGATTCTCAATCGAGCGGACTTTGAGTACGGTCCCGAGATTTTGGGCGGGCAGGTCGTGCGTGAGGTTCCAGACGAGGTTCAGTCCGGAGCCAAGCAGTGGATTTCTTTCGGCTCGTTGGCCAGCGATGAAGCCGGTGAAAGGCCGCAGATTCTCAAAGTGATGCAGGCAAGCGGCCTTTCTTCGGAAGCGTTTGTTGAAAAGTATCTGGTGGATGGATTTTTGAAAACCTTCGATCGGATCGCGCTTCAGCAGGGTCTGGCTTTTCAGCCAAGCGATCAGAATTTATATCTGGAGGCGATGGCGGATGGGAAACCAACCGGGTACTTCGCTCTCCGAGATGCCGAAGGAATTTATCCGGATGCTGTTCAGATGAGGAAGCAGGGGAAGCTCTGGTCTTTGTATTCGGCGACGGCAGATGTTCCACATATGCAGTTCGCGCTAGGACGCATTTACGCCGTTCAGTCTTTTGTCGACAATTATCGCGATACGGCTTTCAAGCATTTAGTTGTTCAGATTCAAAAATACGATCCGGAATTTTCTCGCGAGGCCATGCGAAGGCTTTCGCAGAAGCTGGATGATCGATTTAAGCTGATGGTCTCGATGCATTTCAAGGTGCCTTTGACGGACGACTTGAAGGGACCCATCGACTTGGCTTGGGTCGAAAAATTCGGCACGAAGATTTGGGAGAACACACCGTTTGAAAGACGAGCGGATGCGGTCTTGACTGAGAAAACAACGAAGATCAAAAACTATGTAAAAAGCTGTCTGTATTATCAAAAAGCCGTGGGCTACAGGCTTGATCTCGATCGTCTGAAAGACTGGATGGCGATGGATATTTACACCAGCAAGCATGGAATGGAATTTGTCGATAGCCGCGGCATGGTTGCGGGCTTGATTCCTTTCGATGCAGAAGAATCTCGTAAATGGCAAGAGCTGCAAAGCAAACCAGTCATTCCAATCTGGACGCTGCAATCCCGAGGAGAAGCCCGGGTCTGCCGAAGTGCTCAAGCGAGCGGATTTTAATCAAAACCCACATGTTCAAATCATGATGACAGAGGTCTAAAACGCCCGAGCCTCAAAATCCTCCCGAGGCTTTTTAAATTCCAGCGGAATTTCGACTTCAAAGCGACTGCCTTTTCCAAGCTCGCTTTCCAGCAACTGAACATCGCCACCCAAAAGATGTGAAAGCTTTTTCGAAAGCGCCAGGCCCAAGCCTGTGCCGCCGTACCGACGTGTGATGGACTGATCGGCCTGTCGAAAGGCGAAGAAAAGTTTCTGTGCCTGTTCCTTTGAAATGCCAATCCCGGTGTCTTCAATTTGGATGTGCAGGTAATCCTGATCCGCCGTGATTTTCAAGCGAACGGCACCACGGTCCGTGAACTTGATCGAGTTCTGCAGAAGATTTCCCAGAATCTGGCAAAGTCTTGTGGGATCTCCCCAGATTTGGTCCGGAACATGATCGGCAATCTCGATTTCAATCGGCAAGTTTTTGGCCTGCGCTTGCAGCCGCAGATTCGGTAAAATCGAATCCAACGTCTGGCGAAGCGAGTAGTGCACATTTTCCAGTTCCAGCTGACCGGATTCGACTTTGGAGAGATCCAAAATATCGTCGATCAATCGGGACAGCATGCGGCCGTTGCGCTCGATGATCGAGACAAACTGAGCCCGGTCGTCTTTTGGCGTCTCTGGATCCGCCAGCATTTCTGCGAACCCCAGAATCGCTCCTAGAGGTGTTCGAATTTCGTGGCTCATATTGGCCAGAAACGCCGATTTCAACTCGTTGGCGGATTTCGCCTCGATCAGAGCCTTTTGCAGCTGTTCCTGGTGTTGCTTGCGGGCGGTGATATCAATTACGGTGCCGATCATTCGATGCGGCTTGTGGTTTTGTGGGTCAAAGACCGTGCGGCCAATTGCCTGCACCCAGTGCACGCTTTGATCTGGCCAGACGATCCGGTACTCGATCATGTAAGACGTTTTGGTTTTGATGCAATTCTGGGCGGCATCGGTGACAAGCTGGAGATCTTCTGGGTGCACGGCCCGGCGAAAGCCGTTGAAAAAGTTTTCGCGAACAAACTCTTTGGTCATGCCAAAAATTTTCAAAGCGCGCTCGGAAAAGATCAGCCGGTCTTCTTGAAGAAACCATTCCCACATTCCCAATTGCGAAGCTTCCAGTGCCATTTCCAAACGTTCGGCCGCTGCGGCTTGATGATCTTCGTGAAGTTTACGGGTTGTGATATCGTTGAAAAAAACCGAAAGACCGTCGGCTCCCATTGGGATGGCTCGAACTTCAAACCATTTCGCCAGTCGCGCCGAAAACACTTCAAAGTGCACCGGCAGTTGTGTGGACATCGCAAGTTCATAGTTGATTTGATAATCAGATCCGACCGAATGCGGAAAGACATCCCAGATATTCTGACCCAAGAGCTCGGTGCTAGCGTTGAGAATGCGCCGGCCTTGCTCGTTGACGTCAGCAAAACGCCATTGTTGATCCAAAAGAAAGTAGCCGTCGCTCATGTGCTGAAGAAGATGCTCGGCCTGACTGCTTTTGAGATGGGTTTGAGTCATGTCCTACTCGTTTTGTGTTCCTTCGGACGGCGCTGCTGGCTGAGATTCAGTTTCCATTTCCACTTTCACTAATGCTGTGTTGATGGCCTCGGCAATCTGCAATTTCTTTTTGCTCGCGAACCAGCCGGAATTTTCTGCGCGAATTTTTTCAAGCTCGGGCTTGGCCGCCGGATCATCAAAATGATTCAAAGCATTTTTGCCAGCCTCTTTCAGATCCGCTTCGCCGGATTTCAGCAGGTCCAAAATCTTCGGCAGGGCCGGGGCACCGATTTTTCCAAGACTTTGGCTGCACCATTTGCGAACGGCTTCGTTCTCATCGCGTACGCAGGATTCCGCGGTCTCCAGAGCTTCGGTTGGATTTTTCACTTTCATTTCGGCAAAAGCACGGGCTGCCACCGACCGATCCAGTTGCTGAGGTTTGACCACTTCCTGTCGAATGGCCTGATAGCCCGATGGTCCCAGGCAATCGAGTGCCTTCATCGCTGGATCATCTTGCGAGCCGGTCTGAATTGATTCGACGATCTGATGAATGTGCGGCTCGATCTGGCCGAGGCTGGATTTCGGCAGCAGGCAGACCAATTCAACAGCCCGCTTGCGGCGATCGGCACTGGCTGCGAGATTTTCAGCCACATACTCGGCCAGCTGTTCTTCTTGTTTCATATCTTCAACTAAAACTTTCGCAGCCGTCGCGTTGATATGAACATTGTCCAAAAGATTTTTCAGACGAGAGATCGCGTACTTTTTGTCTTCTTCGTCGATCTTCGCCAAAAGCCAAGCCGCGGACTCGATCACGTCTGGTGTCTCTTTTTCATTGATACGCTTTAAGATCAGGTAATTGATCTTTTTCACGTTATCCATACCGTATTTGGCCATGGCCCGAATGGCCGCTGCTCGGACATGCGACGACGAGTGATCCATCATGACTTTCGCAAGCTTCGGCAAAGCCACAATCGACGTCAGGTCCGAACATTTTACCGACTTCACAGCCCAATAAACCTGATCTTCCGGCCCCTTTGAAATCAAAGCTGCTTGCAAGTCTTTGTTCAGCTCATAGCAAGGCTTACCACTGAGAGCTGCCTCGCGAAACAGACTGGTTTTTTCATCCAGCTTCGAGTCCTTCGTCATAAAGGCCGGTTGAGCTACCGCCGCCGGTGCGGCTTCAGTAGTCGCGGCGGGTTCGGACGAATCCAGGAAAGAAGCTCGGGCCACAAAGGCCTGAGGCCGGCTGGCCAGGTAAGCTTTCACAATTGTCTGTCCCAGGAAGAAAGCCGTCAGTGGAATCAGAACCAAAACTGGGAGACTCATCAGAAAGGCAAAAATGCGACTGAAAGAAATGTTCGAGCACCAAGCGAGAATCGGTCCCATCAAATGCCAGACAGCTACGAACAAAGCGATTGTGAACACGGTTGGGATGACAAAGGCCTGCCAGAACAAAGGCATCCAAGAAGCTTGGCCCAGCAGGAAAATAACCAAGGCGACGACAAAGGCATTTGCAGCCGTCAAAAACCAAGGCCATTTACGAAAGCGAATCGAGCTTGGAAGAGCGTGTGCGATCCAAATTCCTGCCTGGTTGAGAGTGCGGATATTCAGGCCTAGGCAAATCAAAGCACCGGCCCCTAAAAGAGGTGGGTAGAAAGGGTGCTCTTGTGCTGGAAAATGTAAAATCAAGGTGGCGGCAATCGGTGCCAGCACACCAAAGATGAAGAAACAAAACCAAGGAATTACGAGGTTTCGAAGGACATTCATTTTCATTCGGAGGTTACTCCTTCTTATAGGGCCAAAACCGAGCTCAAAAAAAGATCTCCCAGCATAAGACCCCCAATGCCCCGTTTCAAGCCAAGACCTCTGAAATTGACGATTTGCAGCGATTTCAGCTACTTGTCCGGACAGCAAAGCCGCTCTGGGGAGTCTGCTTCGGCTGTGGAAACGCCTAAAAACCAACCATATTTTCTCGGGTTTTAGCCGATCATTTTCCTTGTCTTTTTGGCCACCTGAGTCTACTTTGACCCCCTCTAAAGAACGTCTGAGTCGCTCGGAACGGTCAAAGACAATTCGATGACTGAATGAGAAAGAATGGCGCCTAAGAGTTTCAAAGTATGAAACCGCCGGCTCGGAGGAAGGAATAGGTCACAAAATGGCCGCTAAAATCAAAACGCACTCGGGTGCGAAAAAGCGCTTTCAGCTGACAGCCAGCGGAAAAGTGAAGCGCAAGCAAGTAGGCATGAGACACTTGAACTCACACATGAGTTCAAAACGTAAACGTCATCTCGGCGACATGGTGT